>JABDPQ010000773.1 GCA_013042695.1 Desulfobacterales bacterium
GGCATAGACCTGCGAGCCAATAGGCAAATCCTGAGAACTGAGCAGATCCGTTACATAGCCTTGTATACCAAATGAGCCGTCGTCTGTACTGCAATGTACCGGCATACCGATCTGCTGAAAGTCCTTGACAAGCGGTTCTACCTCCTCCTTGCTCCTGCCGCCGATAATGATGAGGTTCTGGTTGCTCTCCTTCGTCGTCCGGGCGATTCTTTTAGCCAGGAACAAAAGAGGGGCGATGCCAAGGCCACCACCAACGAGACAGGCCGGTTGGTCAACATCGATGTCATACCCTTTGCCCAGAGGGCCAAACACATCGAGTTCCTCTTCGAGTTTGCAATGGGACAGGATATTTGTGCCGCGCCCGACGTTTTTTAAATAGATCTGGATATGGCCGTTAATACTTGCCTGGTGTAATGAAAATGGCCGCCTGAGCAGAGGGTCTTTACCAATCCCTGTATGGATCATCACAAACTGCCCCGGTTTGCACTGAGGGGCTATCAAAGGAGCATCAAGTGTTAATCGAACGTTGAGAGCAGAGAATTGCTCTATCCTGATTATAGTTGCTTTTTCCTGGTGTTGAGACATAATATTTAGTGAGTAACTAGTTTTACCAAATCATTTCATTGAGATAATCAGGTGATGACACGATGATCCAATACGATTTATTATTCATAAGTACCGCCTTCATTTTCGGTACCATGATCGGCAGTTTCTTAAACGTCGTGATATTGAGGCTTCCACAGCCGGGAACGTCTATTGTCTTCCCAGCCTCTCACTGCCCGAACTGCAAGACTTCTCTGCACTGGTACGAAAACATTCCGATTCTCAGCTTTACTTTTTTAAGGGGGAGATGCGCTCACTGCAGTGCACCAATTTCGATTCAGTACCCAACGGTCGAACTGCTCACCGGACTATTGGCTGCGGCTGTTGCTGCATCGTATGGTCTTTCTCTGGCGGCACTGGGATATTTCATCTTCTCTGCAGCCCTCGTCACTATAATATGGATTGATATTCATCACCAGATAATACCTGATATTATCAGTATCCCTGGTATTGTCATGGGGTTCTGTTTCTCATTCATCTCGCCACTGCTCAGCTGGCAGGATTCCCTGATCGGACTACTCGTTGGTGGCGGCATTTTCTATGCTATATCCTACTCCTACTACATTATTAGAAAGCAAGAAGGTCTCGGAGGGGGGGATATTAAATTACTGGCAATGCTCGGTGCCTTTCTTGGCTGGCAATCACTTATTTTTATTATCTTTGCCAGCTCACTGACGGGATCGATGGTCGGCCTTATTGCGATGCGATCGCAAAAAAAAGGCGCCTTCACACGCATCCCCTTTGGTCCTTTTCTTGCCATTAGCGGACTTGCATACCTGTTTTTCCACCCGACTATTCATCACGTTTTCAGACTCTATCTTAACAATTTCAGTTAAACAGAGGTTTCTTTAACAGTTGATTCCAGCAATATATATAAAAATCACCGACATTTAGATAGTTTGAGCAAACATCTCCCATAAAAAAAAGCCCCTTCCGCTTGAGCGGTTGGGGCTTTTGGAGATGATAGGCTTAAGGAGTCTCTATTCCTCCACTTCGTGTTCGACCCCAATGGCGATTTTGTAGAGCAGAGTTAATATAAAAAAGCCGGTTGCCCAAATTCCGAGTGTAATACCAATTTCATTCATGGTTGGAATATACTCGGTTACCTCTTCAAGCGGATTAGGGACGAATCCGGCAAAAACAAAACCAAGCCCTTTATCTGTCCACAGCGCCAGGAAAATAAGAACCGAGGCGATGCCGACAAGTCGATAATCGAAGACCTTGGCAATTTTCATATATGCCAAAATAGCAAGGCCGGCAAAATTGAAAAAAGTAGCTGTCCACATGAACGGAACAAGGTTGTTGTAGACCTCTCCGTGATGTTCAAGACCAAAAAACAGATACTCAAGGCTGTGCATATGACCTGGAACCTCTGAGTAATAGCCGACAAAGAACTCGAGCAGGAAGAAAAAGGTGTTAATAATGACCGCATACAAGATAATCGTGGTCATTTTTTTCATGGCCTTTTCGCCCGCGTCAAAATTGGCGTATTTTCTCATAATCAAACAGCAGATCATAATCAGGCACGGACCAGCCGCAAAAGCGGAGGCCAGAAATCGCGGTGCAATAATCGCTGAGAGCCAGAAATGCCGACCCGGCAGCCCGCAATAGAGCATTGCGGTTACAGTGTGTATCGAGACAGCAAAAGGGATGGAGATCGCCACAAAAATATAGATCCATTTGGGCGGCTCCACCTGCTTGCGCTCCGCAGTGAGAATAACCCATCCGCACAATAAGTTGAGCAGCAGGTATCCCCAGAGCACACACATATCCCAGAAGAGCATGGAATGCGGGGTGGCAAAAAAGATGACATTCAGACCGCGCAACGGCTGACCCAGATCGGCCATGATGAACATCAGACACATTACTAAAGCCGATATAGCCAGAAACTCGCCAAGGATGGTAATACGGGCAAATTCCTTATAATTATGAATATAATAGGGCAAAACCAGCATCAATCCACCAGCCGCGACTCCGACGAGAAAGGTGAACTGGGAAATATAGAGCCCCCATGAAACGTCCCTGCTCATACCGGTGAGCCCGAGACCAAACATATACTGTCTGATGTAGCAGGCCCAGCCAACGGCAATGAAGGTGCCGAGAATTGCAAGCCAGATCCAATAGGCCGGCTTTCCTTTCAGTGTTTTTTCTATCATGACATCCTCACACTATGTAGAAGACTGACGGCCTGGTGCCGGCAGCAAATTTACGCTGAATGGTGAACTCCTTATTGAGCACCTCTCTTATTTCTGAGTGGGGGTCATTTAAATCGCCAAAAACCATGGCCCCGGTCCCCTTGCAGGTTTCAACACATGCGGGTTCAAGCCCTTTCGCCAGACGCTCGCCACAGAAGTTGCACTTCTCAACCACACCTCTCATACGGGACGGCCATTCCGGGTTGTAACTCTTGATGAACGGGCGCGGATCCTGCCAGTTGAAACTTCGTGCCCCATACGGACAAGCTGCCATGCAGAAACGGCAACCGATGCAGCGGTGAAAATCCATTGCCACAATACCGTTTTTCTCAACCACGAATGTCGCCTTGGTCGGGCACGCTTTGACACATGATGGATTGTCACAATGGTTGCACAATACCGGAAAACTGCTTTTTAATACGACCTCGGAGCGATGGTTTTGAGACTGTTCGGTAAAGGCGTTGCCAAAACCCGTCTTCCATATCCATTTAATCTCGCTTTTGCGGTCGGGAATGTCCGGCACGTTATGCACCTTGTGGCATACGGCAATAGCCTCATCCAGCATCTGCTGATTATCGTAGAACTTGCGCATGTCAATAACCATGCCAAGCCTGATACCGGTGGGCTGTTCTTCCGCATGTGCCTCCGCCGGGTCATGTCCCGCAGCTGGTGCAGCGCTATGGCTGTCTCCAGAGGCAACAGCAGGTGATGATGTCAGTTTGACCACGGCAGGCGCGCTGATACCGGCCAGTACAGTGACGCCGGCCATCTTCAGGAATTTTCTTCTCTTGGCATCCATTATTGCGCCTCCTTCTTCAATCCGGCCTCTGTCGGACTTATATGACAGTCCCAGCAGGTAGGTTGAACAGCTGCGTATTCATGACATGAGTCGCAGAATTTTTCTTTGTTTGAATGACACTGCATACAGGCAAGCTGAAGGCCCTTGCCATATTCCTTGCCAGCGACAACGATGACTTCGCGATTGGAGTTACGAGTAACATCATCACGCCATTCATTAAGCAGTTGCATATGGGTGTCCCGCATTACGGCAGCAGGGGCCACACACTCTTTTTCCCCACCGGGAGGCAGTTCGGGTTTTGGCATCGGGCCGGCATCCAAACGGTTGAACCAGATGGGAAACGTGACCAACAGGACAAAGATGATCAGCCCTGCTATTACCATTCCTTTGTTATACATTATTTGTTACTCCTCTAGTCTGGTCAGAAGTTAGAAAACCATTGTTCGCAGGCCCTCATCGAGCTCACCTCTGGTTTCACCTTCTAAAACGATCGCGTTACCAACCAACTCAGTTACACCGCAAACGCCAACATTTGGATTCCAATAATCCATTAATGAGGTCAAAGTGGCACGGTCAATTGCACACACGCAGGAAAGCATGTTGACTCCGTACTTTTCTTCCACATATTTAACCGCATTAGCCCTCGGCAGCCCTGAACGCATTCTCAGCTCCATGATCTCATCGGTGTTCAGACCGGTGCCGGATCCGCAGCAGAACGTCTGCTCGCGAATGGTATTTTCAGGCATCTCATGGTACTTGTTGACAACATGCTCAAGGATATAACGCGGTTCATCCATCAAGCCCATGGCACGGGCTGTGTTGCAGGAATCGTGATAGGTGACGTTGAGAAAATCGTTCCGGCTCTTATCGAATTTGAGTTTGTTGTGCTTAATCAAGTCAGCGGTAAACTCACTGACGTGAACCATTTTAGTGGATGCGGTGTTTTGAAAGACGGTGCCAGTAAGGGGTGATTTTGGTACCTCGAGGAAATCTGCCGGGCCATTCATGGTATCCATGTATTGATGCAGCACACGCCACATATGGCCGCATTCGCCACCGATAATGAATTTGACACCAAGACGTTCTGCTTCCGCATACATCTTGGCATTGAGCTTTTTCATGGCCTCGTTGTTGGTAAAAAGACCAAAGTTGCCACCCTCTGAGGCATAAGTGGACCAGGTGTAATCCAGACCAATGGCCTCAAAGAGAATCAAGTAGCCCATAGCAGTATAAAGACCAGGTTCAGCAAAAACGTCTGCTGAAGGTGTAATGAAGAGGACCTCAGCACCTTTCCGGTTAAATGTCGGCTCTACCTTAACTCCCGTCAAATTTTCTACATCTTCGGCCAGAAAATCGACGTTATCCTTGAAGGTATGTGGCTGCAGCCCCATATGGTTACCGGTACGATTGGAATTTGATACCGGTTCCAGTATCCAGTTAATCCCAACACCGACCAGATGGAGTAATTCACGGAGCATTATGG
>JABDPQ010000774.1 GCA_013042695.1 Desulfobacterales bacterium
GCCGAATACCATCTTGAAAACGGTTTGTTAAAATCTGGTGCTACCGGTGGGCAGACGTGGAATCCGCTGAATTCAGGTGTCTCTGTCCTTCTCCTGGGCCAGACAAGTCGATATCAAAATTATGAGACTGAAACCGCCACTTACAGTGGAGATGAATTTCCATTTCAGATCGGATACCTATATGATAACACGGATTTTCCTACCAATCCGTCAATGGGCAGCTCACAATATGTTGCCTACAAAAAAGACTTCAGTGATAGTGATAATGGATCATGGGACTTCCTTGAATTTGAGACCAGTAAATATTTCAATCTCAATACCTCACGGTTTTCAAGGCAGGAAATATTTGCTTTGAATTTCTGGACTGGTTACTCGCCATCCTATAGAAATGTCACTCTTCCAAATGGAGAAACTATCGTTGAAAATCAACCGCCATTTCTTGACGGAGCCGTGCTTGGAGGTTTTTATCGTATGCGGGGCTTCAATAGTAATCGATTCAACGATCAATCGGTCATCTACACGACCGCTGAATATCGATATACCCTCAAATGGAACCCGGTAGCTAACGTATCCTGGCTAAGATGGCTGAATCTTGACTGGTTCCAACTTGTCGGCTTTGTTGAAGGTGGACGAGTTGCAGCTGGTTATGATTTATCAGAATTATTCTCAGACTGGAAGGCCGATGCTGGAATTGGTATCCGTGCCTTGACGGCAGGAACCGTTGTCCGTTTCGATATGGCTGTTTCCGAAGAAGGTGGGGCTGCCTGGGTAATGTTTGGCCAACCATTTTGAAGTTGATTATGGTTACACATAATTTCAAAAAACGGAGTAATTAAAATGAGCACAATGTATAAATCAACAGTAGCCAGTTTAGTAGTATCATTCTTATTTTTATTTTCACCAGTATCATTGTCTGCAGAAACCTACACCGAAGCACACCTTCTGGTAGATAACGGTACAACAACATTACAACAATTTATCGCTGATCCAAATATGAAGAGCATTGGAGGCCTTGCCCGGCGGGCCCAAGGGATCCTGATCATTCCACAAATGTTACGAGGAGGTTTCGTTGTTGGCGGAACCGGTGGATCAGGTATATTGCTGGCCAGAAACCAAAAAACTCAAACATGGCAAGGACCCGCCTTTTACACGATTGGCTCAGTTACTTTTGGTCTCCAGATTGGTGCGGAGGCATCACAGGTGGTCATGCTGATCATGACATCCAAGGGGTTGAATACCATGCTGTCATCATCCTTTAAGCTCGGAGCCGAAGTAACTATTGCCGCCGGTCCAATAGGAGGAGGCGCCAAAGCTGCTACAGCTGATATTCTTGCCTATTCACGATCAAAAGGGGCTTTTGGCGGTTTTACCGTAGAGGGCGCCGTCATGCAGACCAAAGACGGTTGGAATACAAGTTATTTTGGTGAACCTGCAACACCTGTCGAGATTCTTATTTCCGAAGGTGTCACAAATAAGCATGCGGATGACATAAAAAATATCCTCTCAAAAGTCGCTGCTCCTACTTCCCAAAAAGTAAAATACTGATCGTAACTGAATGACTCAGCGAGAGGCTCACCATGCGCCCGTATACATTCGTGCTTGCGCTCTGCTTTTTGGCGGCAACCGCGCTGCTTGAGAAAGCGCAGGCCGGCGAGATTATTGATCGGATAAAAGCCACAAACGAGTTACTTGATATAGGAATTTCTCCCGTTGACTTTCTTTTTGCAATCTGCTCAGAAACTATTTGAACTTAGTTGCGGGATCTGGTGCTCTCAATGCAATGCAGGAATATTGGTTCAAGAATAGCGCCTGGGTCAAAGACTTACCGGATCTTAACCCTGAATCCGTGACGGCTTTGTGTCGAATTACAAGTAACTATTTGTTGTTGTGACAAAAAATATCTTATTCATTGGGTGGCCGACTTCACCCCGCCGCCCTTCGGGGCGCCCGATAACACGACATCTGCTGTGTTGACAACTCGTCGATATACCCAAGTATTACCAACATTGTTGCCGCCTTGCATCTGCAGTGTTCTCGAACGCTCACGGATTCAGGGTAACGTCTGGAAAAATTTCTCATACACCGAAATGTCTTGCGCCAAACCAGATCTACGAGATTATTACCACGAATCTGTTTACCACTCGGTTTTACATTTCCCTCAAATAATTAATGATAGATCACTTCTTCAATTCTTCAGAATGATTAGTAATTCAAGACTGTTTTGATTTTTTTCTGATCATAGCCAACAGACCTGCAGCTGTGAAATTTTAAGTCCTTCCGAGACAATAGATACGATTAATTATAAATTCCATCACCTGCGACTTAACATTTTTTTATACATTATGTAAAAATTGCCGTTATTCTTTATACAGCAATATCTTTTCTATTTTGAAAATGAGCCATCTCGGCGAGCTGGTAAATGAGCAGACTAATACTTTAATCACAGATAAAGGTGTAGAAATGACAACAGCTTCAGTCCCAAGCGGTGCTATCCTGCAGCGTGACAAACAAACGTATGCGATCGTTCCACGACTTCCAGGTGGATTATTGAATCTTGAAATCCTACAGAACCTTGCTCTGGTAGTAGAAAAATATCAGATTCCACTCGTCAAAATCACCTCAGGGCAGCGCGTTGCTCTGATCGGCATGCCAGCTGATCAGCTCGATGACATATGGCATGATCTGGGTCTAGAAGCCGGAAAGGCGACTGAGCTCTGTTTGCACTATGTTCAGACCTGTCCGGGAACGGAGGTCTGCACTTTTGGCGTGCAGGACTCACTTGCATTTGGGTTGGAACTTGAAGAATATTTCAGTGGAAGAGACTTTCCCGCTAAAGTGAAGATTGGCGTTTCCGGTTGTCCATTCAGCTGTTCGGAGAGTCTTGTCAGAGACATCGGTATTACCGGAAAGAAAAAAGGATGGACGGTAACCTTCGGTGGCAGTTCAACGCGCAATCCCCGCGCTGGCGATGTTCTTGCCGAAAATATAACCAGCCAGGAAGTCAAACATCTTCTCTCGCGTTGTCTTGACTATTATGCAAAACATGCGAAAAAAAAGGAGCGTACCTCACGATTTATTGACCGGATCGGTTTAGAAAATTTCAAAAAAGTTATTCTCTAAACATAAAAAATTAAATTTCCCTGAATAGTACAATTTTTCCTTTTGTTCGGACTCCATTCTGCCGATACGTCTGGTACACAGCCAGACAAATCGTTACAACACATACATTTATTCTGAATGACCGAGCAAAAAGAGCACAGTCTAGAAGCATTGTCTCCTGCTGATTCGCGAGAGAATCCAATTGAGCATATGCCCGCGTTGTCGGGAATTACCGGGTATGCCCCAGGGGGCGATACGCTCCTTTTTAAGGACAGCCTCTTTGCAATGGACAAGACATCTTTTGGTTCTTCACTGCCAAAGGTGTCTCATTGGTCAGTTGCCTGGTCCGATCTGATGATGACCATGTTCATCCTTTTTCTTTCTATGTTTATCTACCAAGCGGCTCACAAGGAATTCTTGGTTAGTGATGAAGTCGAAGTTCTCGGGGGTGAAACCAGTGAAGCTCTTGAAGTGGGAGATCGCAATCAAGCTGTTTTTCCATTTGTACCGATTAAACCCGCTCCTCCACTCATGACTTCAGGCACAATAAAGAAAGTAGAGCCAATTCACCTTCAGGACATCGATGTTGACACAGCCTTTTTTGATGCAGACAAAACCGGTGGGAAAAAACGAATAATTGACAGTTTAAATCAACAAGCGACCACGGATGCTGATGAAGCATTGCAAGTGAGCAAGATAGACCGGCAAACAATGACACTTGAAAAAGAATCATCTCGTTTTGCTCAACCATCCTCTAATTATCCATCCTTAGGAGAATTGGAGCAGAATGAATTCTCAGAAAACTTCATATTAGAGAAAGAAGCTCTGGTTAATCTCGATTTGGATAAATTTGCCTCAATAGATCTCGTACCGGATACTGCCATGCGCATCATTCTGACAGGAGATCTCCTGTTTGATACAGGAATGGCCGAACTATCTTTTTTAGCGAAAAACTCCCTGAGAAAAATTGCAGATATTATCAAAAGAACTCCGTACATAATTAATGTCGTAGGCCATACTGATAACATTCCCATGAACTCTGACAAGTATGCGACAAACTGGGAGTTATCAGTTGCCAGAGCCAGCAGGGTAACACGGTTTTTGATCGAAGATATGAATATGAACCCTAACCAGTTTGTGGTCAGCGGCTATGGGCCGTATCGACCGATCAAGTCTAACACCAACTCTCGAAACCGTGCTGTAAATAGGCGGGTTGAGATAATAATTAGCAAAAAACTTCCCGCACCAGTCGCTGCTACAGCAGAAAATATTAACTGAACGGATTACTCCCATGTTAAATAAAAATCTTTTCGGCCTGCTCCTTTGCAGTACCCTTTTTATTGTTGGTTTTTTAATCAATGACAATCTCAGCCTCTACTTCAATATTTCCGGTCTGCTCATTGTCTTCAGTGGTACAATTGCTGCCACCCTGCTCAGCTTTAAAG
>JABDPQ010000776.1 GCA_013042695.1 Desulfobacterales bacterium
CGCATACCGTTTGTATGGCGAATCGGCCAAATCCTTGAATATTAGGCCATCTTTGTTCATGAAATTTACAAATTCGTAGCATACAACTCAAAGTGTTATTAGAGATTTTAATTTTAATTGTTTCAAGTTCTTTTAAAAGCTAATAGCTAATTGCTAACAGCTAATAGCTATCTATTAATTGCTAACAGCTAAAAGCTATCTTCTTAATCGCTCAAAAAAATGATCGGTTCAAATCAACCCAGGAAACACCCATGACCTCGGCAACCGGGAAAAAGATCGGTTTGATTGTATTGTTGCTGTTGGCTGCTGGTGCGTTTGTCTATTTTGATGTTGGGCGGTTTCTTACCCTTGAGTATATCAAGGCATCCCAGGAGCGGTTTCAACAACTGTACAGTGAGCATCGCTTTACCGTGATTGCCATATATATGTTGGTTTATATTGCAGTTACTGCGTTGTCTCTGCCTGGTGCGGCGGTAATGACGCTTGCTGGGGGTGGATTTTTTGGCTTGGTTACCGGGACAATTGTGGTATCGTTTGCCTCGACGATTGGGGCAGCCTGTGCCTGTCTTGCGGCTCGGTTTGTGCTGCGGGACTGGGTTCAGGGGAAATTTGGTGATCGACTCACGGCAATCAATCAGGGCATTGAGAGGGAAGGGGCTTTTTATCTTTTTTCACTGCGCTTGATTCCGGTGTTTCCGTTTTTTGTTATCAATCTTTTGATGGGACTGACCACCATGCCCATCAGAACCTATTTTTGGGTGTCTCAACTTGGCATGCTGCCGGCCACAATTGTTTATGTGAATGCCGGCAAGGAACTGGGAAAAATTGATTCGCTTTCCGGAATAGCATCACCTGGGTTGATTGCCTCTTTTGTCATACTTGGCTTATTTCCGCTAACGGTCAAACAATTGATGGCGTTCTATAAACGAAGGTATGGCGCCCAGGCAGGCAGAGATTAATAATGTACAGTTTGCGTTTAAATAAAAAGGAGCGTAGCTCAAAAAAAATGTTTAAAAAATCCGTTTTGACAGGTGCACTGGCTCTATTTGGCATGTTTGCCTGTGTGTCCATGACATTCGCGGCAAACGATCATGCGCTCTGGGGGACATTACTCGATAAGTATGTGAAGGGAGGTGCTGTCGATTATCAAGGATTTAAAACCGACGAGGGCGAACTCGACAGATACCTGGCAACACTTGCCCGTACAGATCCAGACGCACTGCCAAGTAGTGATCAACTGGCACTTTATATAAATGGTTATAACGCCTATACCGTCAAGCTTATACTGAAAAATTTTACTGATGGTAAACCGGTACAATCGATCCGGAAAATCGGTGGCCTGTTTACCAGTCCGTGGAGCATATCCTTTGCTGAAATCGGTGGTAAAATTCATACCCTTGATGAAATTGAGCATGAGATTATTCGGCCGCGATTTCAAGATCCTCGTATTCATTTTGTGGTGAACTGTGCCTCGCAAAGTTGCCCTCCACTGATTTCAATGCCTTATCTGGGAGAGACACTCGATGCCCAATTGGATTCCAGTACCAGGAATTTTCTTGCAGATAAAGAGCACAATTATATAGATTCTGACACACTGTATGTCAGTTCTATTTTCAAGTGGTATGGTGAAGATTTTAATGATGATGCTGCCGCTTTTTTCCTTAAATACGCCGAGGGAGAAACCCTGGCGGAACTTCGAAGAATCGGACCCGATATCCGGGTAAAGTATCTCGATTATGATTGGTCTCTTAACATAAAATAAGATGAGCAGTCCCTGAATATTGCCATTTTTTTCACTACCCTTTCTGCTTACCTAATTATTGACTTCTTGTTATTATTGTTTTTGTCTCATGTGAATGTACCCCAAGAAGCTTTCTGGGGTGTACTTTTCCGTTATGATGCCAAGGGCTGTGCTCATGTCTTTTGATAACCATAATCTGCCGTCAGTGACCATATACACCGATGGCGCCTGCAGTCCGAATCCAGGCCCAGGCGGCTGGGGGGCGGTTATCATCAGCACATCCGGTCAGCCATTGGAGATCTGCGGCTATGGGGGAACGACTACCAATAATAGGATGGAACTCACCGCGGCCGTTGAGGCCTTGAAATCTCTTGATGGTCCACATCGGGTCGTGCTCTACACAGATTCCAAGTATCTAAAAAACGGCATCACCACCTGGATTGGAAACTGGCAGCGCAAGAACTGGCGTACAGCAGATAAAAAACCGGTTAAAAATGCAGAGCTCTGGCAGCAACTGCTTATGCAAAGCGAACTGCATGAAATGAATTGGCAGTGGATCAGAGGTCATGCCTCCAATCGCTGGAATGAACGAGCTGATGAATTGGCAGTCGCAGCACGCAAGGGGGGGACAAAATCTTCTCGTCCCGCAAGGCAAGCTGCAGCGACAGATGATGCTATCCATCTCTACACCGGAGTCACTTATCGTCACGCTATAAAAAGCGGCGCCTGGTCGGTGATTCTCATTTGGCGTAACCATGCTAAAATCCTGGGCAGCAGGTCAGAAGGCTCAAGCGCTAACCAACTTTATATACATGCGGTAATCGCCGGTCTTGAGAGTTTGAAGAAATCCTATCCGGTACATGTGCATACCTTCTCCGGTTATCTCCATGAAGGGGCTACATCCTGGCTGTCAGGCTGGAAAAAACGCCACTGGCAGACTCGAGAAGGAAATCCTGTAAGCAACAAAATGCAATGGCAGAGGCTCGAAACTTTATTGGATACCTTCAAGGTTGTTTTCCATCTGGAAGATCGTGAAAATCCGTTATGCTATATGCTCGAAGTAAAAGAGCTTGCCAAGGAGTTCGAACAGAAATTAGCAAAATGAAAGCAGCGCAATCGTTTAAAATGGCCAGCCCCTTTTCCCCATCAGGTGATCAGCCCGATGCCATTGCCAGGCTTTCGGAAGGCCTGGAAAAAGGAACAACCAGCCAAATCTTACTCGGTGTCACCGGCTCCGGAAAAACCTTTACAATGGCCGGGGTTGTCGATCGATTGCAGAGGCCATCGCTGGTAATTGCACCGAACAAAACATTGGCGGCTCAACTCTTCTCCGAGTTTAAGGAATTGTTTCCGCATAATGCCGTTGAGTATTTTGTCTCCTATTACGATTATTATCAGCCAGAGGCGTACATTCCTCAATCTGACACCTATATAGAAAAAGATTCCTCGATAAACGACGCCATTGATAAAATGCGCCACTCTGCAACACGCTCTTTATTGACCAGGCGTGATGTGCTGATCGTCGCCTCGGTATCCTGCATTTATGGTCTTGGCTCCCCTGAAGAATATAAAAACATGCATCTCTTTCTCCGTTGCGGCGAGGATCATCCTCCCGAAGATGTGCAGCGCCGCCTGGTCTTTATGCAATACGAACGAAATGATATATCCTTTCACCGTTCGACGTTTAGGGTCAGGGGCGATGTCATTGATATATTTCCGGTCCATGAGGAAGATCGGGCCGTGCGGGTGGAGTATTTTGGCGATACCATTGAGTCGATAACGGTCATCGACCCGCTCCGCGGAGTGGTGCTTGAACAGCTTGAAGAGTATACCGTCTTTCCCGGTTCGCACTTTGTTACCTCAAAAGAGCGAATGCAAATAGCTATTCGGACGATAAAAGCGGAACTCAAAGAGCGGCTGGACATCCTTCACAAGGAAAACAGGCTGCTTGAGGCTCAGCGGCTCGAACAACGGACTATGTTCGACCTGGAAATGATGCAGGAGCTCGGTTACTGCAACGGCATCGAGAATTACAGCAGGCATCTCACCGGAAAGCCGGAGGGTATGCCTCCTCCTAATCTGCTGGATTATTTCCCCGAAGACTACCTGCTTTTTATCGACGAGAGCCACATCGGGGTACCCCAGTTAAATGGCATGTACAATGGAGATCGGTCCCGCAAGGAGACGTTGGTGAATTTTGGCTTCAGGCTCCCTTCGGCACTGGACAATCGACCGCTTCGATTTGATGAATTCAAGAAGAGAATCAATCAGGTCATTTACGTTTCGGCAACGCCTGGTCCGTATGAACTTGAAAAGACTGAAGGGCGAATTGTTGAGCAGGTGATACGACCGACAGGGCTCATTGATCCGCGTATTGAAGTTCGTGCGGCAACAACACAGGTTGATGATCTGCTTGATGAGATAAGAAAAAGAACCGAGCGAAATGAGGCAGTTCTGGTAACGACACTGACTAAACGCATGGCGGAGGATCTTACTGATTATTACGAGAAGCTTGGCGTCAAGGTTCGCTATCTCCATTCTGATATAAAGACGCTTGAGCGGGTGGAATTGATCAGGGATCTGCGTAATGGAGCCTTTAACGTCTTGATTGGCATCAATCTTCTTCGAGAGGGGCTTGACATTCCTGAAG
The DNA here is from genome assembly GCA_013042695.1 of Desulfobacterales bacterium. Taxonomy (GTDB): domain Bacteria; phylum Desulfobacterota; class Desulfobulbia; order Desulfobulbales; family Desulfocapsaceae; genus JABDPQ01. The sequence goes on from JABDPQ010000776.1 coordinate 4,392, forward strand.
TCTCTCTGGTAGCTATCCTTGATGCCGATAAAGAGGGATTTCTGCGTTCAGACAGATCTCTGATGCAAACCTGCGGCCGTGCCGCCAGAAATGCAGACGGTATGGTGATCATGTATGCAGATGATCTAACCGGTTCGATGCGGCGGACCATAGAGGAAACTGAGCGCCGCCGATTGATTCAAAAAGATTACAACAAGAAAAACAATATCATCCCGCAAACGATTATTTCCTCAGTTAAAGACACCATTCACCAGTATTTAAAGGATGCCGGCTATCAATTTGGAGATGAGGATAAACAGGCAGCTGAGATTGGCGAGGAGATGCCTTTTTACGGATCAATTGTCGAGCTCGAAAAAGAGATTGGCAAGCTTGAGAAAAAGATGCATGAAGCTGCTCGAGAATTGGCTTTTGAAGAGGCTGCTCATTTACGGGATCGAATAAAATCACTGAGGAAACTGGAGATTGAGATCGGGTGAAATATCGTTTGGTCAATAAACTGCTCGTTCGGGTCCTCCCGTTCCTGGTTGCATGGCTCCTGCGACTTTGGTTTGCCACCTGTCGAGTAAAAGAACATGGCACAGCCTATAGAGAGGAAGCAGAAAGTTACCAGAAGGCAATCATTGCTTCCTTCTGGCATTATTCTCTGGTGTATGTATTTTATCATCTAAGAAAGGAGTCTGCTGCAGTTCTTGTCAGCGCCAGTGAGGATGGAGAATATATCGCCCGTCTCGCG
>JABDPQ010000779.1 GCA_013042695.1 Desulfobacterales bacterium
GGCATACACGGATATCCTTCCATCAGGACATACGAGAACTTCTACTACCTCTTCAGGATGCTCTATGTAACCCTGCCCAAAGAGAAAGCCGACCCCAAATTCTTCGAGTCCCATCGGCAGCACCATCGATGCTCCAATTTCAATTTCATTAAGCAAAATAGTATAGGGAGTTTCAATGGCCACATGTTCAAGCTCCTGATAGCTGCCATCAGGAGTTACAACGGTTGTCGTTTTGGTGATTGATGCTTCTGTTGTCATAATATTTCAACTGCTGTGCAGACTATCTTGGACCAACTCAACATCGTCTCAATATTCTTTTTGGGTTATACTGACAGCTAATAGCTAACAGCTAAACGCTAAAAGCAAGGTTCACCCCCCCATAGCATCATCAACCGATGGCTTTTGCTGCTCCGCTGCTGTTTCTTCCTCTTCAATGACTCTTTGTGCTGCGGCTCCTACGGCATGTGTGAGCTGCTTTTTTTGTGCATCATTGTCGCCATCGGTTGTAGATGCAACTGGTTCGGGCAGGTCGACGATTACCTTACGGTGTGCATAGTGAATATCCTGGTCATTGAGCGCCTCAGTGATCAGGCGATATGCTTCCCGTCTGATGACAAAATGAGTTCCGGGCTGAGCGGTGAACTTCACCCTGATGGTCATCACTGAATTGGTTATTTCCCTCACTCCCTGTGATTTTACCGGTCGGATGAAGTCTTTGCCGTACTCTTCACTGTCCAGCATTTTCTGACCAACCTTTTTGATGATTTTCCTGATCTTGTCGATCGGGGCGTCATAGGGAAAATCAAGGTTGAATTTGACAATAATGCCGCCTCGCATGAAGTTAGTGATGGCCCCAAGTTCACTGTGTGGAACAATCTGCAGCATTCCCCGGTGATGTCTGAGCATGACGTTGCGCAGGGTGATTGATTCCACTGTGCCGGAGACATTGCCGGCGGTAAGATATTCGCCCACCCGGAAGGCATCGTCGAGCAGGTAGAAAAAGCCTGAAAACATATCAGCAACAAGCTTCTGGGCACCAAAGCCAATGGCTAGACCGACAACACCGGCACCAGCCAACAATGGCCCAATATCGACTCCCATCGATGAGAGGATTGTCAGCGTCACCATAATGACCAGGACGGAAGCAATAAATTTACGGATCATCGGCAGTAGCGTGTAGGAGCGGCCGCGTGAAGCGGCACCTCCCCACTCGCTATCTTGATCCTCATCTTCCTCCTCCTCGGGGGTCGATTCTTGTATCTTCCGCTCGATCCAGGAGCTGACAAATTGCCAAAAGAACAAGGCCAATGTTAGAATAATCAGGGCATCAAGCATAACGGTTGCAAGGTTGGAAAAAAATGGGATGGTAATATTCCAGAGGCTTGCTACCCAGACAAGCAGTGCTCCAATGACAACAATTCTTGCCAGCCCTTTTGTTTTGATAAACAGATCCTTGCCTTTCTGACGCTGGCTGAGTTCCTCCTCGGTCGGTTCAGCTTGATCCACATAAATCTCCTGATGAATTTTCAGCGTATACATGGCGTATCTAACAACCCATTGGACGATGCGGTCGGCAACCATCCAGATTGGCACAACAAAAAAGCTGAGAATAAAGGCACCGCTGTTTTTGGCATCCGGGTTGGCAAGGTCATTGAGCAACAGGAACCAGAGGATAAAAAGGTAGGTTAATGCTATGATGTGCCAAATTGCCGCAAATTGTTTTCGGCCCCAACTCAGACTCTGGTTTTCATCATCTGCCGCTGCAAGAATCCGATTATGGATTATTTGTTTATAGACAATTATTGCACCAGCAGTGACTGCAAGCAACAGCGATGCAAAGAACAGCTGCAGCAGCAGTACTGTTTCCACTTGAGCACCGAGTCTTCTGGTAACAACAGCAAACATCAGAACAAAGACAATATATCCGGTCGTTCCCGTTATCAGTCGATGAGCTATCATGGCTCCTTTACACTCCATGGGCAGTACCCTGAAGGAGGGCACCGATGGGGAAAAGATAATCTGGGAAATGATAGCAATTACCCTGATAGCCGAAATAGTGATCAGGGCGGCTAGAAAGAAGAGCTGGACATAGGGTGAGTCAGTCCAGATAAACAAGCAAAAGACCGTGTATGCAGATCCGGAAAAGAAGATGACACCAAGAAGCTCGGGAATGAGTCGGGCAATGGTGGCTATAAACTTATCCATATTGGACATCTGCGGCAAATCCATGTCGGGAGCAATGACGAAATACTTCTCGATGAAAACCTTCCTGAAAATTATTTCGACAATCAGACCAATTAGGAGGAAAAACGCCACCCAGAGTACATTGAGAAGTGCACCCTGAGAGGTGCCATAGGGGCACAGGGCGATAAAAACCTTATAGAGATCAGGCAATACCCGTGGCACTCCAGCCCACAGGTCCCCAAACTGGTCCTCATTGGCGTCGTGCTCGCTGCTCAATATTCTCAGTATTCTCGACAGAAAAGCTCCCGGTCCCTTCATCTGCTCGGGATCTGGATCCATCTCACTTGCGGCGTCCTCTTTTAATTCATCGATAAGCAGTTGCCTGACTTGCTCATCACTGAGCCCGGCCAGCAATTCCTCAACTGCTGCACCTGCTGAACGAACTGAGTGTTTCTGAGAAGGAGCACTGCGATTATTCTGCGCTTCTGCCTGGGATGCTTCACTCGGGAGGAAGGGTATGAAAAGCACGATTGCAAGGCAGAGGAACGAGGCTGTTGCATGTTTTCTTAGCTGGTTCATTAACACCTCAATAATCACTAATACCTGCCCAGGATCTCCACGCCATAAGCAATCATAATAGTGTTTCAAGCCTTTTAGATGCGACTGGTGATATATGGTTTCAACACCTCTGGAATTGCCATAGTCCCGTCTTTCTGCTGATAGTTTTCCATGATCGCAACCAGGGTGCGGCCAACAGCCAGGCCTGAGCCGTTCAGTGTATGCACCAATCTGCTTTTCTTCTCACCTTCCGGCCGGTAGCGAATTGCTCCGCGCCGTGCCTGAAATTCAAGAAAGTTTGAACACGAAGAAATTTCGCGGTAGGCTTGCTGACCAGGGAGCCAGACCTCGATATCATAGGTTTTGGTGGCAGAAAAACCTAGATCGCCGGAGCACAGGGTGACAACCCGATAGTGCAGACCAAGAAGTTGCAGAACCTTTTCAGCATCTTCGAGTAAGGACTCGAGCTCGTCAAAAGAGGTTTCAGGAGTGGTGAATTTGACTAACTCAACTTTATTGAACTGGTGCTGTCGAATCAATCCCCGTGTATCCCTTCCATGCGAGCCTGCCTCAGAGCGGAAACATGGGGTAAAAGCGGTATATTTGATCGGCAGTTCACTCTCAGCTATTGTTTCATCGCGATGTATGTTTGTTACCGGCACTTCAGCGGTTGGAATGAGATAAAGGTCCCAGTCTTGTATTTTGAAGAGGTCCTCGGCAAATTTTGGTAACTGCCCGGTTGACGTCATCGACGGCGTGTTGACCAGAAACGGGGGGAGAATTTCCTCATATCCATGCTCGTTGGTCTGCAGGTCAAGCATGAAATTGGTCAAGGCACGATCCAGCCTGGCAGCCAAACCTGAGAGGACAGCAAAGCGGGCCCCTGACAATTTAGCTGCTCTTTCGAAGTCTAAAATTCCTAAATTAACACCGAGGTCCCAATGCGGTTTCGGCTCGAAAGCAAAAGAAGGTTTTTCCCCCCACACTTTAACTTCAACATTGTCAGTATCGTCCATCCCTTCTGGAACGGATTCATCACACAGGTTGGGAACCGTCATGACGATCTCCTGCAACGCCCCCAGAACATCTGCAAGCTCATCATCAAGTTCCTTGATACGGCTATTGGCCTCTTTCATTTCCGCAATGAGCGGCTCAGCAGAAGCATTATCACCACTTTTTTTGAAAACAGAAATTTCTTTGGAAACGATGTTGCGTCTGTTCTTTAGGCTTTCAACGTCCCCAAGAATCGCCAGCCGCCTGGCATCAATTTCCATAAAGCGGTCAAGCATGTCAGTTGCCAGACCTCTTTTGGCAGTTTTCGTTTTTACCAGTTCAATATTTTCCCGTATGAATCGTAGTTCAAGCATAATATCGTGTTGTTTTATTGGCCTATAAGGATTAGTAATAACTTGATAACATTGTTTATCATGGCTTCATGGCGAACGCAACCTCTATCAAATTGCTTTTCAGTCTCGCATCTGATATTTTCTCCTGTGCGATGCACCTCGAAACGATATGAACTTCTCCAGCATACGCATTGGGGGCACATTATAGTCAGATCATGCTAGAATCACCACCTGCGCTGATCGTTTTTGTAAACGAACTGCGAAAATCCATCAGAGCGCTCTTCCTCACCATTATTGCCTCCACAGTTCTGGTGTTTTTTCTTGCTCCTCGGCTTCTTCATGTTGTCCAATCGCATCTTGCTGAAAAGCTTTACTTTTTCTCGGTTGCAGGGCCATTTCTTGCCCATGTGAAACTGGCTCTTTTTGGGGCGTTGTACGTTCTGATGCCCTGGGTGATTGCCGTCTTTCTGAAAGCGATAGGCAAGCCATTTCAGGTCACCAGGAACCAGCTTTTTGGTTTCACCTTTTTTACCTGCCTGCTTTTCTATGCTGGAACCGTGTTCTGTTATTACATTACCCTGCCCTTTGGCATCAATTTTTTGCTCGGATTTGGCTCTGAGGAACTCAAGCCCGTTATTTCTGTAGGCCGGTTTGTCAATTTTGTGACGATATTCATTCTGGCTTTTGGAGTAATCTTTGAGTTGCCGATTTTGATGGTTTTTTCGGCAAAAATAGGTCTTGTGACTAGAAAGTTTTTTTCAAGAAACCGACGATATGCACTGCTCCTGATTGCCATTACGGCAGCGCTGCTGACTCCGACACCAGATATCGTCAATATGCTCTTGATGGGTGGGCCACTTTATCTGCTCTATGAGGCAGGGATTATGATTCTACTGGTGATGCGAATCCCGTAAATTGAATTATCAACCGATCAATCAAATTCTTCCAACTGGATTCCGTTTCGTTTCAACAGCATCGCCGTCACACCCTTTCTATGGACACCGCAGGAAGGAGATCGGGCCTTCAGAAACGCCCGTTCAATGTTTTGATGACGAGCTATTTCCAGCACCTGGTGGGCACCTTTGAGAAATGCTTCAGTAACATCTGTGCCGTCTTTGCAAATTACCGCAGCCGTCCCGTTCAATACATCAGAGCCGTTGCCGCCAGAGATATCTGCAGCACAGCGCGGGGTTGCCAGACCGCCAAGCTGCTCAGGGCAAACGGGTATCCAGGTAGTTCTATCTAGTTTTACCTGGCACTGCTGACTGGCAATAACTCGACCATCATATCTGGTACAGAGGCCTGCAAGACAGGCACTGACGATAACAATTTCTGGGCTGGACATAAGCAGTTGCATAGAAAGATTTTAGGTTGCAGACATCTGTCTTCATGGAGTACATCTGCAAATCAGAATTCTTTGCACATCACTAACTCATACCATACTTCATCGAGGCTTGTGAGAAGAAAACCCAAAAAACCGCTGACGCCATTGCAACAGAATCGGCTCTTGAAGATTATCCTCGGGCTGGTCGTGGTGTCTATGATCTGGCTGCTTTTTGCACCCGGAACCGGTGTATACAGTTTACTTAAGGTTCGTAATAAGACGAACCGCTTAGAACAAGAGACAAAAGAGCTGATTCAGGCCAATAAGGATTTGCAAGCGGAGATCGAGCGCCTCAAAAATGACCCCGCCTATCTGGAGCAGATAGCCAGAGAAAAATACGGTATGCTGAAGAAAAATGAACGGGTATTTGATTTTTCCGGACCGAAAAAATCCGGCCCAGACACGAATAAGTGAGAAGGGGGGGTAAAAGCTATTAGCTATTAGCCGTTAGCATTATAACAGCAATTAGCTATTAGCTGTTAGCAAAAACATAAAAAGTAAATTATTGCAACATCAAGCAAGATGTTCATCGCTTGTGAACTTAACTATCTAAATTAAATAGGTTTTATTTTAAGCTAAGAGCTAACAGCTAATCGCTAATAGCTTGTTTATAAACACCTACCAAGGAAGCAACATATGAATCGAGTTTCTCAGGCCGTAAACAACTTTTACAACGATTATGCCTGCTCACAGGCCATTTTTACAGAATATAGCGAGCTCTTTGATGTGAATCGGGAAACAGCACTAAGACTCGCATCAGGTTTTGCCGGAGGTATGTATATAGGCGGTGTCTGCGGTGCTTTGAGTGGTGCTTATCTCGTGCTCGGGTTAAAATTTGGTGCTCAAAATTGTGAAACACCGCAAGGTCGTAAAAATGTACGGGAAGCGGTCAAGGAATTTGCTCAAGAGTTTAAAAAAATCACTGGGGCCGTTAGCTGCAAGCATCTGCTGGGATGTGATATCAGCACTGTTGAGGGGTTGCAGACAGCCAAAGAACAGAATCTGTTTAGGACAACCTGTCCTCATTTTGTTCGAACGGCAGCTGAACTATTAGAGATTTACCTCGAAAAAAGTTTCACATCGGGGTGAGTGCTCGAGTTGGGTGGCAAAGTGAAGCAACCCGATGTCTGTGATGGGCGAAAGACGCATTTCTACATATACCCCGCCCGTATCAAACAAAGAGACACGCTCGTGAACGCGGGCCCGCCCGGGGCCGGATCTCAGTTTGCTCAGGAGAATCCGGGATTACCGCAGGCTGCGCCAGTTGAGGGACAGGTCGGTAGAGAACTGGTACCACTTTTCAGCCGAAAGCTTCCGGAGGACATCACCTTTTTGACCTGAGAGCTTTGGCACCCGGAGCAAACCACGGAAGACGTATCTGCTGAGGAAAGGATGGTTTCAAATTCCTCACCGCAATCGCTGCAAATAAATTCGTAGATAGGCATAATTGATAGTTTTATTGAACAGTTCAAATAAAATTGCCGCCATCTATTAAACGATTAGATAAAACCATTTAATTCAAGATGATGAGAAAATAAATTCCAGTCCTTTAAAAAAAATCTACTCGATGAGTGATTGAAAAATATTACAGGATCGGCAAACATTTACCTTTTCTCTGTAGGTGGATTCACTGGTGCATTCGCACAGCGTCCCGCAGAGAAACCAGCACAGGTGTCCGCTTTGAAATTCCCAAGCCGGACAATCCTCTTTTTCATTACATTCTTTCTGTTCCCAGCACGGTGTGAGTTGATTATGTCTTTGACGCTGGTTGATCAATAGAAAAAATAACTGCCGTTCAATATGAGCTGGAATAGTACGCCAGCCCTGTTCATAACTGTGAATGGTTTTTAGTGACATGCCCAAAAGAGCAGCCAGCTGTTTCTGGGTTTTTTCAAGCTTTTTCCTGATTTTACTGAATTCTGCTTTTTCCATGGAGCACCTCAACCGAGTTATTGTCAAACGAACCAAGATACGTTGCTTTAATAGTGTATATGTTCATTTCATTGATACCACAAAAGGGGAAAAGATGCTGTCCTTTTTTATAAAAAGTACCACAAAAAGTGTGATGAATTACCTATGGCCTGCTGCCCACTCAACAAGCAATGGAAGAACAAAAATATTGCAGCCATGCATCTTCAGGGTATTATGACGCAAGTATGGTTCGAACGACTGATTCATTATTGTCCCGATGATTGCATGGAGTAGGATGTGGATTCTTCCGAGCTTCTCAAATCTCTCAAATCGCTGATACACTATCATCAGGTTTGCGGTATCAAAGGTTATCAAACCGATGAGAAAGGGCGAAACGCGCTGGCGACTGTGGATATAGTCGCCTTAGGTGGCACGGAGAAAAAGCTGCAAAAGACAGGAGAATTATTGCCAATTGCTGAAATAGCCGCTGAGATTTCATCCTGCCAAAGCTGTTCCCTGCACGAAACCAGACAGATCGATACCGCAGGAAGAGGAGGACAGCTACCAAAGCTCGTCATCGTGGGGGACTGGCTGATGTTGTCAGACAAAACAGCGGTGCAGGGTGGGGAGATATTTGGTGCTCAGCAGGATCAGATGCTCGCCAGGATGATTGCAGCAATTGACCTGAAGCCGGATGAGGTTTTTGTAACCAATAGTATTAAATGCAGTATACCTGAGTCCTGCCAGCCAACTTCGAGACAATTATTTACCTGCACTACTTATCTGCAGCGGCAGATAGACCTCCTCCTGCCTGAGGTAATCTGTACCATGGGGATAATTGCCACAAAAGCATTGACGGGTAAATCACGGCCGTTATCGCAGCTTCGAGGCAAGTTTTATCCCTACAGGAGTCATGCAGGAGGAGATATCCCCCTGATACCTACCTATCATCCGACTTATCTTCTCCAGAATCCTGAAATGAAGCAGGCTACCTGGGCGGATCTTCAGCTTATCCATAAAAAACTTGTCGAATTGAATATTCAGAAATAGTTTGGGGATTAGATTGGCGGAGGATGCATCGCCAAGGCACGTCTCGTCAGTGAAACAGGTCCGCAGGGTTGCGGACAGGACGTCCGCAACTGGTGGTCAGGCCAGGGACGGCCTGTCTGCCAGCCTCGCTGACGTGACGACTCGGCCGAAAAGCAGCAGCCGGAGTCAATACAATCTATTGAGGGAGCTGTACCTTGCCTTCATATTTCTATCCAGCTGAGTTTGTGTGGTAATTAGCTTCTCTTTTGATGTTTTTTTACCGCAAAGCTATCAAGCCCCGTTTTCCCAAAGCCCGCAGAAAAAGCGTGATCGAATGTTCAGCTTCATGACTCGAAATTCCATGGTGAGCGGCAAACTCCTTGATAATGTCCGCTGTTGTTCGGCTGCCGTCGAGCATTTGCCATACTTCAGAGCCAAGCTCGTCGAGTTCTAATGTTCTTTTTGGCTTTTCTGCCTGAGATGAAGAGAAGCGCTCAAAAATGGTGAGTAGAAATGGTTTAAGCATGAGCACGTACTCGAGCTGTACTAACCCTGAGGGCAGATGCGTCCAGCTTACCGTTTCATTGCGAACAGGTGTGCAGGAGAGCGCCTGCTCCCTGGTTATCGTTGACCTCTCTTTATGTTTACGAAATAACGCCATAGTTGCTGAGCAAAAAAATGGTCAATTCCTGCTTAATGGGGTGCGAAGCCGTGAGGTGCAGACCAAGAATCCTATCATATTCCGGCAGGTGTCGAAAGTGCGACCAGGTAAATGGCTTTTTTCGACTAAGACGAGCCAGCAGGTACTGCAGCGGATGTGGAGAGTGGCGCGATACAAGGGAATGTTCACGATCACTTTTTTCAATGGGATGGGTGCTGTCATTGAAACGTCTAAAGAGTTCTTCAAAAGAAGACTGCTTCAGGTGAGTTGATGCCGGGGCCAGTCTATAAAAGATCACATCTGTCGAACTGCTCTTGAACAAAATGCGACTCATGCCAAAAGCAAAGGTGTAGGTATCGAGATGGAAATCTTCCAACAGCTGGAAGGAAATATCCTGAATAGCCCACGTTGGCTCTGTTCCCTGGGGCAGATGACATCCGAGCGTCTGAAACGGGTTACTCTCTTTTGCCAGCCAATCCTCTGTACCGGAAAAAAACCGTATGAGTATAATGGTTGCGCAGCTTTTACAGATAAGTACTGCGCCATCTGGAAATCCGGCGGTTCCCAGAGAGAAGGCAGCAACATCATAGATCTTCTGGAGTGCTCCCAGAGGAGCTGAGGATTTAACATGCGTTACAGGGTTGCTGGTCTCTTTTTCAAGTTGAGCGAGAATAGCAGCAGTTTTTTTTTCGCTATCTCCGCTTAGTGTTGAGCGCTGCCAGCGCAGTTCGAGCAGCGGATGCAGATCCTGCTCAAAGATCAGGTGGCGCTTGTCTCTTACTATTGTTTCCCATTGTTGAGGGATTACCAGACGAAGGCCATTCCAGGCGATCAATTTCCCTTGCTCTTCGGACTCTACCATAAAATCAGCGGGGAATCAGAAAGTCCCAGTTTGTTTCCTTTTGTTCTTCGAGCCGCTGTTTATCCACAGCAGTTCTGTTCTCCTCACACTGCTGCACAAAACAGAGTCGTTCTTCTTCTTCACGCTCGGGATAGGAAAGCTTGACTATATTGCCGATATTTTCGGTCTCGTCTTGTGGATTATGCTGCAGCGACGTGGTGACCAGATTTTGATTCTTGTCAAGAAAACGCCATTTCCAGATGCGCAAGATACCGAAGGCATCACCCTCGTATTCATGAGGCTTACCGAATTTTTGTTTATATTTGTTCAGGAGCGTGTCAAAAAAATCTCTGCTGCCGTCTTCATATTTCATCCGGATCTTGACAATCTTTCCAGGATAGGCACAGACGCCATAAGAGATTATCCCTTTACGAAAACCATGCCAGTCAGTGACAACAACCTCTTTGAGGAAGTTGGTATATTCAATATCATTGTATTCGGTAATATCCTCTCCCAAACGGAATCCTGCAATTTCCAATGGGGCCTGGTCAGCTGGCGCTTCGATTGGAAAAAACAGCATAAGAGCAGAGAAAAGTATCAGGAGTAAATGGCACATAGTGGATTTATAGTATTGGTATGGGGCGCTCATTTTCCTTATCCACAAGTCTTTTAAGCATATGCGAAGTCTGATGGGTGAGTCTGTCAATTCGCAGTTTTATGATCCGCTCAATAAGCTTGTCTTTGTGTTCCGGGTATTTACCGAGAACTTTCTGAAAGGCTGTACGGTCTATAATCAATACTTCGGCATCCACCAGTGCACGTGCACTAAAAAACCATTTGAATTGGGCAAGCAGCGCCAGCTCGCCAAAATACGATTCCTGTTCCAATTCCTGCAAGACAATGTCTTGACCCTGGTGTCTAGCGGTAATTGCTACTCTTCCATGGAGTAAAATGAATGCCTGGTTTGCTTTGGTATCCTGTTTGATCAACCAGTCACCTGGTTTGAATAGACGGTGCGTTGCCAGATAGGCAAAGAGTTTAACTACCTCAAGATCAACTCCGGAGAAAAGTGCAGTATATCTCAGAATGTCAAAATCGTCTGATATTTTCGACTGCTTTTTATCAGCCTCATTCCCGGTTGTCGTTAATAAGGTCATAGAGTACCCCTCTTTGATCAATCAGGTCGTTATAATTGCCTGATTCTACAATTTTACCGTCCTTCATTACAAGAATATGGTCATATCCAGAAATCATGTCAAGACGATGGACAACGGAGATAAGCGTCGTGTTACCACGAAGGTTTTCCTCGATATAACGTTGAATTCTCGTCTGGGAAGTATTGTCGAGACTGGCTGTAGCCTCGTCAAGGATCATGATCGGGCTCTTTTTCAGTAAAGCGCGCGCCAGAGCAATTTTTTGCTTCTGCCCACCAGAGAGGTTATCGCCTTTGCTGCCGACATGAAAATCAAGACCGATAGCCGTAATGTCATCAACCAGGCCGTGACCTTCGAATGCTTCCCTGGCGATGGTTCCAAGGCGGTTGCGAATAAGTTCTCTATCGATAACCGTTCCAAAAAGGATATTATCCCGAAGAGAATGGGCGCTGATATATTGATTGATGCAAAATGGGGTGAAAGTGGGATCTTGAGATACGTCAATGGTCTCTTCTGTAATGGCAACGATATCCTGCTGGATCATACCATTGGCGCATTGATCGATGTCTATGGAAACGATTTTTTTGAGAAACACTTTGCGAGCGGCAAGGATATCATTCTCAAGTTTTTGAGACAGCGTGGCAATCTTATGAATGCCCGGTGTAAAATCAAGTGCAAGGGCTAACAACTTTTCCCGTTTCCGTGAGCTGAGCATCCCAAGAGAAGAAATATCACTATTTCTAATGAGTTCCTTGTAATCTGCAAACTGAGTGGTCTTTATTGGGCTGCCTTGAAAGAAGAATTCATCTTCGATAAAATCGCCAAGTAAATCAACTGTCGAGTTTGCAATCAAATAACCAAACTCCGTTAATGGCGTCTCAAGCTGAATATCTCGGAGAAATTCTCGAAATTCTTTGATCTTAAGGAGCCTGTCTGCACTGTAGGCTCCATCATAATTGCCAAATATGATATTGACGCCAATTGGCAGGTATTGCTGGAATTGTGTGGCATCATAAAACTCGATTGCCTGGGCAAACTCATCCCGCAAGGTGTTCTGGATAATGTGACGCATCTGCAGAAAACTTGGAATCAATGACGCCGCTCTTTGAGGCGGAATTACTGAACGAAACCCCCACCTGATCAAATCTTCCTCCAGTCCCACCTGTTTTACGACTTCGATGAGTTGCTGGCGGTCGGGAAGCGCATCCCTGAGATTGTTGAGATAAAGAGCATTGCTTGAATAGAGCAGGTTTTCACGAACCGTTCCGGTAAAGATAAACGGATGTTGGGAAACAGAGCTGATAGCGTCGGCAATTTCAGTCTTGCTGAGTTCATCAACCTCGTGCCCGTCAATGGTCAGTGATCCGGAGCTGTGTTTGTGCAGTTGGCTGATAAGCTTGCTCAGCGTGCTTTTACCTGAACCAGAATAACCGATCAGCGCCAGGTGCTTACCTGAAGGCAGCGTGAACGAGATATCGTCAAGGAGTTGAATCGTATCGCTGATTTGGTAGCAGACATTTTTTGCTTCAATTTCACCCTTCAGATGACGTGATCCTTCCTTTGGTAGTTCCAGGAGAAATTGCGGTTCATGATCGAAAAGGTTCATGATTTGTTTGTAGCGGATCTGGGCGTCCTGGTAAGTCTGGTAGTATTCGATCACTTCTTTCCAGGGATCATAAACCTTTTCGTAGGCTGAAAGGAAGGCGATCAGAGCACCGATGGTAAATTCCCCATGAATCGCCAGATAGCCGCCAACCAGAAAAAGCAGAAACGGGCCGATACTCTGAAACAGATTATTGCTGAACTTGATGCCGTATTTGAAGATCGAAAGTTTGACCATGATTTTGTAGAGACGTTTGATCAACCGCTTCAGTTTTTGTTGTTCAAGTTTGAAGCTGGCATTGCTCTGTACCTCATGGATGCCGCTAACCGACTCGTTAACCAGGCTTGCCATGGCCCTCGTGGTCGCCACCCGTTTACGGTTGTACTTATTGTACCATCTCTGTAATAAGGGGATGACGGCCAGCTCAACCGGGTAGATGCCCATACTGAGCAGACCGAGCAATGGATTCAGGTAGATCATGTAGCCCAGGAAAACGGCAAAAGTAAGTACTGAGGTTATCGGAATCGCCAGGGCACCGCCGAGGAAACCACCAATGGCGTTGAGTTCAGCGGTAATCGCCGAAATAATCGAGCCCGCCTGGGTGCGGTGAAAGAAGGTCAGGGGCAGTTGCAGGATATGCTGATAGAGATCGCGCCTCATACCGACAAGAATTTTCTCACCAATGATGGCCTGCAGCGTATTCGTGTAGTATTTCAGCAGGCCGGCAATCAATACTGCTCCCATGTAAAGCGCGCAGTAGAGGTAGAGCTTATCCAGCATGCGCAGATTAATAGCGACGTTGATGATCTTTCGCTGCATTTCCAGAGGGAAAACTCTGAAAAACAAACTGACGACAATGACGACCAGCAAAAAGAGCTGGAGCCCGCGAAAGCGGTTCAAAACCCAATAGAAAAGTGGCCGTTCTGTCAGTCGCATGGAAATGATGCCCAAAAAAGCGTTAATATGGGATACTGAAATTATTACGCACGATAATCAGTGAGACGGAACCTGTCAGTAGGCCATGTAGTTCAGCGATTTCATGATCAGGGCAAAGCCCATGGCAAACATGCCGGTCAAGCCCATGCCGCAGGAGAACCCGGCAAGCAGTACCGGGGCATACTGCCGCCACATCGGACCGTATTTTTTATAGAAAAAATATCTTCCGAGCAGCGCACCGACCACTTCGAGGATCAGGCCATGCGGCGTTGACTGCCCAAGTCCCCTGACGATGCCGTAGATGAGCAGGATGGGCAGACCAAACAGCGTCAGCACAAAATAAGCAAGCAATCCGAAGCCTAAACCGGAAATAACCGTAGTGCCGCTCAGTGCCTGGTAGAAGGCCGAGTTTCCCTCAAGGGTTGAGGTCTGCATAAGCAGCGTATTGAGTGCTTGAAGATGCCAGAGTTCCTGGGCATATGGGTAACTTGAAGACGGTATGGGCGCCAGTCGCCAGATGAATTGAGAAAACAATAATGAGGCGATCATGACTATGGGAAAGACAATGATTTCAGCCTTGATGATACCTCTGATCGAGGTGCCGGTCAGCTCGATCTGGCGAAACTGAACAGTTGCCTCGCCATAATTATGGATTGGAATCGGC
Source organism: Desulfobacterales bacterium (assembly GCA_013042695.1). Lineage (GTDB taxonomy): Bacteria > Desulfobacterota > Desulfobulbia > Desulfobulbales > Desulfocapsaceae > JABDPQ01. The sequence goes on from JABDPQ010000779.1 coordinate 14,272, forward strand.
GCATACCAGATCTCGATTCCCTGATAGCCAAAAAAGCGTGCTCCGGCAATAAAGCTTGCTTCCCTGACAAGGGGCAGGCTGACAAATTGTCCGGCGATGCCTTCCATACGGGCGGTTATGTATGAAATAACGGGTGTATAAATAAAGCCATAGGCCAAAAAGAATATCCAGGGAAACGATGGCACAAGCCAGACGCAGAGAGCTACATAGGCCAGCGTTGAGAACACATAGATGGCAATTGAGATCCAGAAATTAAAATCGCCTCTGCCGGCAGGCGGTTCAAAAAGGTCTTTCCAGGTTCCCCGCTCACTTGATGAGTCCCGAAATGATCTGACCACAGACCAGACACCAATGACCCCGATGGCAAGTCCCAGACCGATACCAAAACTCATGTAGAAATCAAAGTTATTAGAGAAAACGGTATCGACCGTTGCCATACCGGGATGCCAGCGGTGCAAGATCCCTTGAGCGTAAAGGATCGGGTTGAGAATAATGGTGATAATCAAACCGACAAGTCCGCCGATAACTGCCCAGAAAGGCAGTACCATGCCGATAAAGACCAGGCCGAGGTCAAGCTGGAGGCCGGTTGCCACTGCAGGAAGTATTCCTTCAGTATGGC
>JABDPQ010000786.1 GCA_013042695.1 Desulfobacterales bacterium
ATTGTTTTCACCGTCCAGGGGGGCACATTATTTCCGGCGGGAGCTGGCTATAATGGTTCGTTTGAGGTTTTAAAGACCTATCTGTCCCGGGACTATCTGTGGAATGCTGTTCGGCAGCTGGGCGGGGCCTATGGCTGTTTTATTCAATTCAGCCACATCACGGGAAATTGTGCACTTATCAGTTATCGTGATCCCCAGGTTCGTAAAACATATGATGTTTATAATCAGCTTTCTGCAATTGTCTCTGCCATTGATCTCACACAGCAGGGGTTGGAACAGCTCATCATCGGCACCTACGGGGCCTTTGACCCCCATCAAAGCTCAGCTGCACGAGGCGCTGCCGCCCGAAACGAGTATCTGAGCGGCATCACTAAAGAAAAGAAACAGCAGCGACTCAGAGAGATTACCTCAACAACCCAGAGTGACATGAAATCATTCGCCGAACATTTCACCCAGATGAACAATCGCTGCCACCGCGCAATCATTGGGAACCGAGCAAAAATAGAACAGGACCAGGATCTGTTTGATGCGCTCTCAGAGCTGTGACACTAACAAAGGCGTGTAATTGATTGTAAATGGCTCGAAAACCGCTCAGGGTTACTTATTGGAACCTGAGGAAGAGTTCGCATTATGAGGATGGCGGATCTCGCCGTGCAACCGCTCATATCTGTATCTTATTGTGGAATGCACGCTATGTGCACACGTACAATTCAAAATAGTCTAGAATTTTATCCATCAGATGATTGGTGGCGATCATCGCTGACTCATGACTGAAAATTTCCTCTTCGTTTTGGACCCATCCTTCAGAGCTCAGTTCACCTCGGCAATTCTCAACTAACACCATCAAGGCCTCTTGGGTCATTTCCAAGTGATATTGAAGTGCAATGATACGGTCTCCGATCATAAATCCCTGATTTCGACATGCCTCACTTGAGAACAGGGCCTGCCCTACCGCAGGAATGTCAAATGTATCACCGTGCCAGTGCAAGACCTCGATAGTTTCTGGTAAAATGGCGCGTAAAGGAGCTGCGTCGCCATCTTCTCGAGCAACCGGGTACCAGCCGATTTCTTTGCTGCTGTTCGGATAGACCCGTGCTCCAAAAACATCTGCCAGCAGTTGTGCCCCAAGACAGATTCCAAGAACTCCAACCCCCCTTTCCACAACTGAACGAATAAATAACTTCTCTTCTGCCAACCAGGGGTATATATCTTCTTCATAAATTCCCATCGGCCCACCCATAACAATGAGCAGCTCGAGAGAATCCGGCTCCGGCAAGGTGTCACGGGCCCAGAATCGAGTACAACTCAACGGGTGTCCTCGTCTCTTAACCCAGTCGCTAATTGAGCCGAGTCCTTCAAATGGGACATGTTGGAGCCAGTGGATCTTCATCAGAGAGGCGGCGGTGCATACAGAATTCCGCCTCTATTCCATAACGCATTTAAGCCTCTTTCAATCTTCAGAGGAGAATTTTGCCCAACGTTTCTCTCAAAGATCTCGCTGTAGTTACCCACCTGTTTGATGATCCGGTAGGCCCACTCATCATCAAGCCCTAAGCCTTTGCCGCCTATGCCATCAAGACCAAGGAGTCTTCTGGTATTTGGGTGTATGCTGCTTTTCATATCATCAACATTTTCAGACGTAACACCGAGCTCTTCTGCATTTATGAGGGCAAATAAGGTCCATCTGACAAGGTTGAACCAGCCGTCATCCCCTTGCCGTACAACCGGACCGAGCGGCTCTTTGGAGATGATCTCGGGAAGAATTACTGCACCCTGCTGCTCGACCAGCTTCGTCCGAAGGGCATAAAGTAAGGATTGATCACTGGTAATAACGTCGCAGCGACCTGTCTTAAAACCCATAATTGTTTGTTCTATGGTGTCGAAAAAAATGGCTTTGTAGCTCATATTGTGTTTTTCAAAAAAATCTTCAAGATTCTTCTCGGTTGTTGTTCCCGCTTGGATACACACCTCCGAGCCATTGAGCTCAAGCGCACTCGTCACGCCGGCTTTCTTGGTCACCATAAACCCCTGCCCGTCATAGTAACTCACACCGGCAAAATTGAGAGCAAGGGAGGTGTCGCGAGTCATTGTCCAGGTGGTGCTCATAGAAAGTAAATCTATATCACCGGACAGAAGAGCAGAGAACCGCTGCTTAGTTGTCAAAGGCAGGTATTTTACCTTGTTGGCGTCGCCCAGGGCCGCGGCAGCAACTGCTCTGCAAATATCTACGTCCATACCAGTCCAAATCCCTTTTTCATCGGGATTTGAGAAACCAGGCATGCCAGTTGAGACTCCACAGTGCAACTCCCCTTTTTCCTTCACTTTTTCAAGTGTTATTGCCTCACTCAAAGTCGTGAAACAGAGAAAATTGAATACGGAGACAAGAGCAAGCCACCAGATTCGCATCATTATGTTCTCCCCAATACCCTATCGGTCAGCACTATCAGATTTAGCTTGTATTTAGACTTCCAATCGTAACAGCGAGAACCATGAATGTCTACCTGATACCTGCTCATATGACCAATTTCATACCGAAATACGCTTCGGGTGAGATTTTTCATCTCATTAGCAAGGAGATGCAACCTGCTATGGCGATATCCGCCTCTTGGTATTGATGAATCGGGTTGCATTGTTTCCTTGGGTGGACTGGTAATCGAAAATCAACAACATACTCTCATTAAACATCAAATTGCTGTCAGTTCACTGACATGCTGACATGAAATGGAATCCATGACAAACTATTTAGTAGAGTATTGGCTTACGGGGTTTTGATAATGCTTATCTTCCTGTACAAATATATGGTGAGTCGTTTTAGACAGTGATACCAATTTATTCTATTCTCAATACCTTTTACGGGCATATCTCATGAAACGGCACCACAATGATAAAACAGCACGCTA
>JABDPQ010000787.1 GCA_013042695.1 Desulfobacterales bacterium
CGTATCTGAAATTTCCCCATCAAAGTCTTTTCACCATGGACAAGGGTAGTTAATTCGATGCCTTCTAATAGTGTTTTTTTAGCACCGCTGCCTTTTTTACAAAACATATTTTGTCTCCCTCTATTTAATCAGGCTCGCGTGTTGTTCTGTCTTTTGAAATCTGCAACAAACCACAACAATTCCTGTCATCGATCAAAATGTTCTGGCTGTTGATTTAGCAACCGACTGACAAAAAAGTTTTACCATATAATGCATGAGATTTTACAAGTAATAGCAGTAATCGTCGACTAAGATGCAATCCTAAGGCCGCATGCTTTGTTTGGGGTTGTCAATACCCTATTTTCTTGAGATAATCAGGTTGGATCAGATTGCATTATGATCAGATTATTTCTTGATGACTGTTGATATCAAAGAGATCTCCAAAAGTGATCAACCAATGAGGAGAAAGAGATGTCTTCGGAAAATCGAAGAAAATATTGGGCCATCTTTTTTGTCCTGGTGACTTTGGCCATACCATTTGTGATGATCTATTATGTGTCGACCGATACCTATAAAGATCGCTACCGCGAATGGCGCAAACGTTCAGATGAAATTAATCGTACGGTACGCTCATCAGTAAATGCAGACCAGGTGGTTTTGGCCAAGGACGAAAAACTAAAAGTCGGGCGCACCTATCTTGAGTTTAAAGGTTTTGAGAAAAAAACAATTTTTCTCAACCTCTATTTGATTGATCTTGATTCTCTGCAGGCATACCCCAAGACCTTTTTAAAAAAAGAGGCAAAAAGAGGCATCACCCTTGGAGGAAATAAATATAAATTGCTTGCCGTTAATAAACGATTTTTAAGTCTGAAATTATTAAATTCGGCTCAATCACCGTGACCAGCCCTTCATAAAATCCCATTCAAAATAGTTTCTCTCAAATAACAAAAATAATCAGAATAGGCGTAGCTATTTGTAATAAATGAACAATTGTTAGTGTGTAAATTTGACCCGGCTTACCGGGTGGGACGCTGATTACCACTCAAACTCATCGACAGGAGGTGACACGAGAAAATTTAGGCGGCGAAATGAGCCGAGTCCAGCTGTCACTCTCTGACTTGTTTCACATCAGTAAAGATTCAACAAATAAACCCTATCTCATCATATCATACCCCCAGAGCCCTACAACAAAAGAAAATAGTTACAAACATTTATCTAGCTTGCTCCAGTCTTGGGATTCGACCCAACTATATTTTTGTTGAAAAAGGAGATCACTTTCATACTGAGTTCCTTTGCTCTTTCGTTTGAGGAATTTTTCATACTGACTTGGCCCACCGTTATACATAGCATATACTAGATGAGCCAACGTATCTTTGTCTGCCAATAATTCTGGTCCTGATTTTGGCAAGATATATTTCTGCAAATAGAGGTTAACTATTTCGCAGCCTGCACGTGCGTTATAATGGATATCCCAGCGAAGTCTCTGCCTGTCGTAAATTCCGCGCCAAACACGCTCATTCACCTGCATGAGACCTACTGAACTATTGTTATACGAGAGAAGATAAGTGAGCTTTTTGTCCTTAACGACGAACTGACGAAAACAGCTTTCCTGCCAGGCAATCGCAGGAATAAGACTCTTATAGATTCGCTGGATGTCTTCAGGGATGTTGCTTCGCACGACAAGTGAAACTGAAGCTGTGCTGAGAAGGTTTCTTACCCTTTCAAGGTACTCCTGATAACTCGTATCTGGAACCTGCCATTTCTTAATCTCAGAAAAAGAAGGCAGGTTTCCCGCATAGGCAGTTGAGAATAACTTGTTAATGAGAATATCAATGAAAGCATCATTGATTTTATCTTGTTTTTTTTCCGGGACCTGCAGATCTTTTTCCTGAATAGTTGCTGGCTCCTCCGGCATGGGTGAAACCTCGAAGAGTTGCTGCAGCTTACTGTTTACTTCAGGCAGGTAATTGAGTAGTAATGAATCGTCTCCTAGCGTCCTGGCCAGTCGAATCAAGCCATTTCTGCTGACGACCACGCCAAACGTTGGTCCCAGCTTATCCAGTGTCATCAATGCATCAGCTGCTGTAAAAAACGATAAGTAGCCCAACTTGCTTTCAGCTGGATTATAGAGGAGATGATTCCTGAAAATAGGGGCTAGATGCCGCCAGGCGGAAATAAACTGCTCCCGAACAAAATCTCTTTCAACATTTTGGTCGTTAATTTTAGAGACGAACTCATAGCGTGTATCCAGAAGCAGGTCGATCAAAATCTGATGTTCAGCTGCACTGAGTGGCTGCTCAGACAACAGAGAAACGAGATAGACCAGCAAGGAATCCCATGTTTCCCAGAGCTGTATAATTGTATTCAGTTCTTTATCAGTGAGCACTTCTGGTGGTTCAGACTCTTCTGCACCGTCTACCCCACTCACATCTGCCTGAACGGTGGCAATGAGCCCTCTTTGATTGACGATCAACCCTCCGGGCCTGATTGTACGCAATAACAATTCGGCATCTGCTTGCGCCTCTTTTTCAAAAAGCGGCAACAAAAAGTTTCTTAAATCTGTTAATGGAGGTGCCAGTTTGACGGAGAACCCCCGCATGTATGAATTTATGACCGGCATGATCCGCTCCCAAATAACATTCAGGCTCGTTACCGGTTTTTTCTCCGATGAGAAGACGGTGGTATTCACCGTTTCAAAGGTCAATTCCCAGGTTTCTTCGTCAAGATGGGGAATTTGGGAAAACTCGATCGATCCTTCCCACTGAAACGGCAGAAAACAGTTGCCACCCAGTGGGGTGCCCGCATGCAGAAATATCTGTGTTGAAAAATTGACCACTCGCTCAACTCCCGAAAATTCGGGTTTGGATAGAATCAAATTTATGCA
>JABDPQ010000791.1 GCA_013042695.1 Desulfobacterales bacterium
CCGATAACAACTTATAGGGAATTCGATGCCTATCAGATTCAAATCGCATGGCGGTTTCGGGGAACAGATCCCCTGAGAACCGTTGTTCACATAATTGCAAAGGAAAACAAGGCGATACAGCTGGCAGGGCACACGTTATACGACATTAAGAAACTAACGGATATCTTCCAAACGATTAACCTTAATCCATGATAAATTTCCAATAACGATTAAACATTTACAACCGTTTTGCTTTGAACGTGTGCACAATGTGTGCGGGGACTTAAGACACGGGTATTGATTTATTGTTAACACTGCCAATTCTAAGATTTTAGTTCCGTACTTTTCTCGTTAGTTAATACTTTTCCTGTGAAGGTGCGCGCAAACAGGGAGGATTCCAGACTTACCATATTTTGAACAATGTTTAGTCGACAGTGTTATTGCGAGGCGGTGGGTTACAGGAAACATTCTAAGGTTAGTTTTGCTTTCAATATTTGTGCTGTCAAAAGAAATCTCTCATGATCTCTACTACTACATTGTTCTATTTACTCGTTAGGTTTGGTGTTTAGCTTGTAAGTGGTGATCTAAGTAAAATCAGCTCAGTCCCCAGCATCTACAACTAAATAGGGGATGACATGATTGAATCAGCATTCTTCTTAGCTTCCAATGCCTGTCCATCAAGAAGGTGGAGTCCAAATTTTAATATTCACGCTCAATGTAATGTGCGCCAAATCAGAAAGATAATTCAATGCAATAATATCCATGAATAACGCTACAGTTGGTTCCTATAAACTTGATTCGCAAAGCAACAAACAATTTGTGGAGTATAAAATCAGAGGATTTTCAAATGATTACTTTCAAGGCTCGTCGCAATCGAAAAACTCCTAAAAGCAATGAAGAAATAGACACAAGCCGGCGCCGCCTAATAAAAAGTGCTGCTGTAGCAGCTATGGGAGTTACAGTTCTGGGGGCTCCAGATAAATCCAAGGCTCAGACAACGACTCTCAAGATGCAGACTGCGTATGGGGCAAATGACGTCTACACCGAAATGGCACGACAATATGTCGAACGAGTAGAAGTCATGTCAGCAGGCAAAATTAAAATTACCCTTTACACCACTGGTGCCGTTGTAAAAACCTTTCAGTTGCAAGAAGCAGTTCACAAAGGTGTCTTGGATGGTGCTCATACAGTGACTGCTTACTGGTATGGCAAACATAAAGCAGCATCGCTTTTTGGAACCGGGCCGATTTTCGGTGCCAACGCCTTGCAGCTTTTAGCGTGGATTCATCGGGGCGGGGGCAAAGAGTTATATCGAGAGCTTGTTCAAGACATTCTCAATCTCAATCTTGTCGGCTTTCTTACTTATCCATTTCCTACCCAGCCTCTCGGTTGGTTCAAAGAAGAAATTAGAAATGTCGACCAGTTAAAGGATCTCAAATACCGTACAGTCGGCTTGGCCGCCGATGTCATGCAGAAAATGGGGCTAGAGGTACTGCAGCTACCCGGTGATGGGATCATTCCAGCTTACGAGCGAGGTGCACTCGATGCTTTTGAGTACGCCAATCCAACCTCGGACCGAGCGTTTGGGGCACAAAAAGTATCTAAGTTCTATATGATGGGAAGTTATCATCAAGCAGCAGAGTTTTTCGAGATTATTTTCAATAAAGATATGTTTGAGTCCCTCCCGAAAGAACATCAGGCAATTCTAGAGTATGCCGCAGATGCAGTCAACATATCCAACTATTCACTGGCGCAGGATCGTCACTCCAAGGACCTTGAATTATTAATTAAAGAAGATGGTGTTAATGTCTATCGGACACCACAGTCGATACTGGACGAACAGCTCAAATCGTGGGATAAGGTCCTCGTTGATTTGATGAAAGATCCGTTCTTCAAAAAGGTCGTTGACAGCCAGAAGGACTGGACAGAGCGGGTTGCATTTTATGACCTTATAAATACGGCCGATTTCAAGCGTGCTTACATGCATAATTTTCCCGGGAAAATAAATTTTTAGCTAGCGGCGGACATTCAAACTTATCTGCTCATATGATCAAGACTTTTGGAGTCCGTGGAAACCTTCTTCTGTCTTTTATCGGCATTAGTGGTTTTGCAATCCTGACGACCGGAGCTGCGATATACAGTTTTCTCGTTTTACAGATACTTCTTGATAGGATCACTGAACAACGAATGCCGATGGCTCTCACTGCCCAGGAGCTGTCTTACCGGGTCGAAAGAAGTATAGCGAAAACACCAAGCTTACTTTCAGCCAAGTCACCACAAGAACGTTCTCAAAGCTGGGATAGGATAAGTTTTGAGATTGAGGCTATTGATAGATTGCTACTGCTTCCTGATAACCAAGGATTTGCTTCCGATACCCTGAACTTGTTGCAGAATCATTTAGGACTTCTACGTGCTAATTTGTTCAGTTTGTATACACTTGTTGGTGAACGAATCGAGCTAGCAGACCGCAAACAGTTGATTCTGGATCAGATGCACAAATCACAAGAGGGAATTTTAATAGTATTGGACAATTGGATTACAAGTGTGGATAACAATGTCCAGCGTTTAAATACTACCCTCAAGGATGACAGGATTTCTGTGGAAGACCGCGCAGTATCCGAAAAGGAATTAATTAAATCTTTGACTCTTTCTACTTCGTTGCAGAAAACTTTGCATAGCATTACTGAAATCTACTTTATTCTTTTTGAGATAACGGTCGCAGAAACACAAGAGGAAATCGACTTATTTGAACTTCGTATGCAATGGTCACTCGAGTCACTGGCAACACTTTCAGATTCGGTTGAGCCTCAGCTTAAAGATCTCATATCTGCGGAAATTGAGCGCTTCAAGTTTTTTGTTCAGGGAGAAAAAAACATGCCCTCTCTGCGAGCCCAAGAAATTAATCTTATCGCTAGCAGCCAAAGCGTTGAACAGCAGAATATTTCCCTATCAGACGAATTAACCAAGGTCGTGGAGATTATCGTAGGGGATAGCCAACGGGACATTTCCGAAGCAACAATTCAGGCACATGCTGTCCAGAGGAAAATAAGTATCATACTTTTTATTATTGTCCTAATGAGTCTGGCTAGTTCAATTCTGATTGTCTGGCTGTATGTTGACCGTAATTTGATTGCCCGATTAACCGCCCTAAGCTCCAGCATGTTGGCTATAGCCGGCGGCAATCTCAGGGCTCCTCTGCCTGGGCCTGACAGTAGAGATGAGATCGGTCAAATGGCTGCGGCTCTGGTTACATTCCGTGACACTGCCATTGAGGTTGAGGAAAACAATCTGCGTGACATCGAGGTGGCTCGTCGGAGACTGGTCGATGCCATAGAAAACTCCTCGGAAGGTTTTGTTTTTTTTGACGAGGAGGATCGGTTAGTTATCTGTAATACCAGATACCGGGAACTGCTTCATCCGGATGCCGAATTTGAAATTCAGCCCGGAACCAGGTTTGAATCAATCGTCAGAACTGCGGCCGAAAGTGGCCACATTGTTGAAGCGCAGGGCCGGGTTGAGGAATGGGTGGCAGAGCGTATGGCCTTGCATATAGATCCCGGGGAACCGAGAATCCAGCAGCGTAGAGGAGGCCAATGGATTTTGATCACCGAGCGCAAGACCGGTGAAGGCGGCACGGTGGCTATTTATTCGGACATTACCGACCTCAAGCAGCGGGAAGAGGAACTTACCAGAAAGTCGAATGCCCTTGAGCAACTGTCAAAGCAGCTCGCTAAATATCTCTCACCACAGGTTTACGACTCAATTTTTTCCGGCAAACAGGAGGTAAAGCTGGACAGCAAGCGAAAAAGGTTGACCGTATTTTTCTCCGATCTCATCGACTTTACCAAAACCGCCGAACGACTCGAATCAGAAGACCTTACCAAGCTGCTCAACCATTATCTGACTGAGATGTCGGAGATCGCCCTGGCTCATGGTGCAACAATCGATAAGTATGTAGGTGATGCCATTGTGATTTTTTTTGGGGATCCGGAATCACGGGGCGTCAAAGAAGATGCCGTCGCCTGCGTTACGATGGCTATTGCCATGCGCAAGCGGATGAGCGATCTGGAGAAGATATGGATGGAATCTGGGCTTGAAAAACCACTCAAGTGCCGGATGGGGATTAACACTGGTCTATGTACCGTCGGAAATTTTGGCAGTGAGGACCGGATGGACTACACGATTATTGGAAGTGGGGTCAATCTTGCTGCCCGCCTTGAAAATGCTTGTCCACCTGGTGAAATTCTTATTTCATATGAAACTTATGCCCATGTCAAGGACGTCATTGAATGCCAGCCGGTTGGACAAATCGAAGTCAAAGGTTTTACTGAGCCGGTCTCGACCCACAGGGTGATCGATCTGTATGAAAACTTGACCACTGAGTGGCAGCCGATCAGAGCGGAACTAAAGCATGTGCGGCTCGATATAGATGTCGGCTCGATGACCCTTGAAGAAAGACAGGAAGCCGTCACTGTTTTGCGGGAAGCTCAAGAGAGGTTAACACAAATGAAGGAAGGACATCTCCACCCGGGTCAATCTTGACCGGGGTGGAGGCTATTCCTGTTTTATCTTCGGTTATATGGTGTAACAACATATTGGTGCCACGCCCTTATCAATTCCGGCTACTTCCCCCTTGATTCTAAAGTGGTTATATTCTGGTCGCATCACTTGATCCTAACGATTATTTGACTACTACTAAACGAGAAATGAGAAAATGAAATATTTATTCTTTATAATGATCATTGGCATTGCTGGATCATACACTTACAAACACTTCATTGGCTCACCACCGCAAGATTTCCCCCCTGCAGATACATCTTCCTATGAATATTTGCCACCCATTCCTCCACAATGTAAGGATCTAAGCGAAACTTTAGAGGATGCCGTTTATAACCACGAGGTAGGTAAGATCACAATCATCGAGATTAACCAGTTCTCCCGTAGGTTCCAATCTTGTCTCCTTGCTGCCGGCTTTAATGATGGCGAAGTCTACAGAACGTACGACGAAATCGTAGAAGTCGCGCTGAATATAGATCAGGACAATTAAAGAGACTGGGGTGCACAGGAATGAGATCAAAATAGCAGACAAAAAACATCACAGTCCATCCTGGAATTAAGAAAAACAGACATAATGTCTGACAGATAACGGATCATCCCCATTCCTGTCACTAATGATAGATTGGAGGTGGCTATCCTACATTTTTCTGATTAGTTTTACTCCTGGGCATTACAATTGTTAGGTAACTCCCGAAAGGCCTCATTTGTCCTATTTGTAGCAGTAATGAATCCATAGAATCATGATGGGACAATAGGCTCACATCCTGATGTTTTAGGGTCTACGGGCGAAATTCTCTGGGCTAATCGACTCATAAGGTATCTTCTCCCCAGAACAGTGATTTCAGTTACAATGTAGCTTATTAGAATAAACCAAATTATTACCCCAAAAATGCTTTGAGAACTATCGGGAGAAATAACCCATATCAATTCGGGAGGTCACAATATGGCATCGGACATCTCTAATTTTTTGAATTTTTTCACAAAGCACGACAATACCGTTCAAATTAAAGCTGGCGAGCATATTATCGAGAAGGGAAAGCACGATAATAACGTAAGGATTCTCAAGTCCGGTGAGGCTCGACTCGAGCTGGTCCACGGAAAGGGATTTGTTGATTTGGAGCCAGGAACTCTAATCGGCTTAATGACCGTGCCTATTGGTAGGGCCTTCAGACATAGCTGTGTGGCGCTTACCGACTGCGAAATCGTTCTCATTGATAACAAGCAAGTAGAGTTTATGCTCCAGGAGTATCCTACTTTTGCAATTCAGATGATCAGGCTTATGGCAGAGCGTTATAATAACCTCGTTGATCTGGTTAATTACGTATGTCCACCAAATAAGTATCCGGTCAGCGAGAGTGAAGTTATTGATTTGAAATCATTGCGTGAAAAGTCCTGATTCATGAATTTTACAATTTTGAAGAGTCTGGAGAGCTGAGGGTCCTACTCCATTAGTCTGAAGGTAAATCCGTGTAGAAGCACCGGTTGCCTGGCGCTCCCCCCCCCAAAAAAAAACGGGACTCCCGAGATTGTGGATTTATCTCGGCACGACAGGAATAAGTTTAAAACAGTTCCGATGCCTATTTGCGGTGGTGAAACCACCAAGCCCAATCACTTGATAGCTTGAGCTGGGGTGTCTGATATATTGTATGAATGTAAGAACTATATTTTTAGTAAATTTAATACATCAAAAGTGCATAATTGATGAAAGCGCTGCTAAGAATACTTGGGTTGGTTCTAACAATAATTCCTCTCTTTGTGATTGGGGATAGTTTTCAATTTAGGATAACTTTCATTTTAGTATTGGAAATAGTTTCTTTGATCGGTTGGGAACTAATGGTGGTTAAGACTTTTGTCGAAGATGATATTAATTTTATCAGGAATTTGATAGTTTTTATATGCCTATGGCCTATTGTAATTGCGCTGATGGTTATAGTTATCCATTTAGTTTTCTGATCTGTACAACAGGAAGAACCTAAAAAATCTCAAACATTTTCAATGTATGATTTCCAGTGAAGTGGTGGTTCTTTTATTGGGAACACCTCATCCTTCTTCTCGGAATCCGATGAAGTTTGGGTAGAGCACACTTCAAAGCCCATTTTCAATGTTGGGTCTGAGCATTCCCCTAACCTATATGCTCTTGAGACCGCGCGAGTTGCCTTGTGATCCTACCTCGACACCAGTATAGAAAAAATCAAGATACTGATTCAGACAGGTCAAGACCACGTCAGGATGCTCGTGGAATCTATCCATTACCCACAAGGCTGCTCCCAAGCCGGTCAGGTAGTGGGGGTTATAGTAACCGTTGTAGCACTGCAGGACTGCTTTTATAAGAAATTGGGCCAACCGGTGTCGCTCATCCATAGAGTTGAGTGAGTTTTTCACGACCTCTAAAATCTTAATCGGGTCAGACTCTAAAAATGTATGGAAAAAGGTGAAATAATCAGGAAGAGGAAGAGACGCCACCTCGTCGACAGGAACCAGATCCTCGGTTTTATCGCCAAGCATTTTATTCCACATGGTGAGCGCATGATCATATTCTTGATGACCAAGAAAGTGTCTGCATTTCTCAATCGCATATAATGTAATGGTATGGTGCAGTGGCCCGATCCCCCTGCCGCTCACTGCTCGTTTCAGGTTAAGAAGATACACCTCTGGGTAATCGCTGATAGCTGAGTATTGCAATGTTGGCTTTTTACTGAAATTCCCTTTACAGAAGTATTCTGCCAGCGACACCATTACCGGCCATGGATCTTCATCCCTACGGATATTCATCTCAATAAGCAGATAGGCGGTACAGGAAATCGAATGACCAAGAGATCGGTCTAGGTAACCGCTGCCAAGCATCAGAAGATGTTTCACCAGCGGCAACGGCCCCGCACTTGCCATAAAAGCGGATAAAACCTTAGCAGTCGTTTCGATCTCTCCGGTGACAATAGCCTTTTCCACATCTGTAAAGTCATCGACGTCGGAAACAAATGATGGCCTGGCGATAGGCGGGAGCATCTCCCGTCGGGCGTATTCCTCCACCTCAACTCGCACTAATATTGCGATATCTTCTTGTTCCAGATATCCGGCAAGTTCACGGTTGATGGCATACATCTTTGGCAGATGAGGATTTATAAAGGGCGGATTGAGCACGCATTGAACTACAGGAAACAACGCCTCATGAATGGCCCATGGTCCCCTCCCATCCTCCAGCAGCGATTCAAGGATGACCCTGGCGCCGCTGGGGTCGGAGTTCCTAATTGAATCAAGAAGAGGTGTATACATGTTTCGCGATCTCATAGATCTGATCAGCTTGATGGTAGTGGAACTTTATTAACCCTAATTCCTGTTTCTTGAACAGTCCCTGCCAATTCCTATGGGATTGCAGATACACTACAACTGAGCCTCAATGGCGACTGATCACAGATCCATATGCCAACTTGATCAGGACCTTCGCTGTTTCGGTAATTTCAAAAATGACTCAGTAGGTTCGGACAAGCAAGTTGGTGTTTCGCTCAGGACGACCGGCTAGGACTCGGTCAGCTTTATGTATAGTGGCCCAAATCGTTTTGAATCACAGTATAATGATAAGCACTAGGAAAAAAATGTTAATTGTTCAAGGCAATTAGAAAAAAACACTGAGTAATGAAGTATCTTAATTAATAAAAATTCTTATTGGGCTTTACTGAATATTTTCGAGCTATTTGAGATTTGTGTTTGACTATAGTTCTGGTGAAATCAAGCACAATACTCTGGTCGATAAGCAGTCGTGGTATCTTGTCAGTTCCGCCGAGTAAACATCTTCCCTTCTTCAAGCCCAGCTCACTACAGTAAATTAGGTACTATTTTAAACTTTCATGTGGAGTCGCAGTAACCGATGCCTTAGTTAATCTCTCGAGAAAGTAATAAAGTCACAGCTTGAGATGATTCCGCTTATCATCGTGTACCTGCAGTAAACCAGATTTTGACATACCACAATGTGGCATTAGATTTTAAATATTTAAACGTAGCTGCAAAGTCGTCTAAGGCAGGTCATCTGATCATTTGGGAGGAGGTGATCATGAGTAGATTCATCGATTGTCGAAACTATCCGAGTAGAAATGTTCACTTTACGGTAGCAATTTCAGCCGACACCAAAGATGAACTCATTGAAGCCGTTGTACAGCACGGTACAAAAGTTCATGACTATGAGGACACACTCGAGTTCAGAGAGAACATAAAAACAGAATTAAAGAGGGACCCACCCCTGCCTAACACGTTTATGTGCTTTTTATGTCAGCCTTGTGATTAATTCCGGTTGGCACAATTAAAGGAGGTGAATTGGCATCCTGAGGTACAACAGCCAGCAGTAGCCGCATCCACCAGCTAATCTGAAATTCGGACAACTTAAGGTGGAAATCCATGGGAACAGGGATAGCACATGATTCGTAACAATATCATGTTGGTACACAATACCTGCCAGATTTGCGGGGCTGCTGCCAAACAATCGAATGAGTTATGTTCCCCCTCGAGAGCAGTTGATCAAAAAAAGTTCTGTGGAGCGAATGCTTTGAGTGTGTGCGATGATAAAATATCAGGTATGGAATACAGATGTGATGCTTGCAACAGCGTGTCAGCAAATCCAAATTACCTCTGCAGTCCTAGTGAAAATCATTGATTCTCTAGAAATGTAATCTGATTTGCTGCTCGAGCAGGCAGGTAGAAACGGAACACACAATTAAATCAGGAGAAGAAAATGAGCGATAATAACTCAAAAACACTATGTGCCCATGTTGAAGAGGAACTGCAGGTAAAAGATCCCAAATCTTACCTCGCATTGATACAACCGGCTACCCATTACTGCCAGGGGTGCGGACGCAGCGCAGCTAAGGCAGAAAATGTCTGCAAGCCTAAAAAAATCAGCTGAAGCAAAGAGACTATTGGATAAGGCGAACCCCCGTGACCATCTGCTCTCTACCGCTCCAGGACCACTCAAGCAAGGAGCATAACATACTGGAAATTATAGAAATCTATACATGCAAAAGCTGTGTAAATATTGTCGAGGTAGTTGAAGGTGGTGGTGCTGCTAATTTAGTGTGCTGTGGTGAAAAGATGAAATTGCTGAACGAGAACACTATTGATGCTGCTTCTGAAAGACATGTCTGTGAACCTACCTCAAGACGGCAGCACCGTCGGCTTAACCTCGGACATAGTAAGGTAAGCCTGGAGCCATTTTAGTTAGCTCGCACCTTCAGGAAGTATCTTTCCAGAGGATAATACGTTAAATGTAGAACTGGGCGTAGATAACCTCAGCTAATTTTTCCTTTTTCTACTGATCATTTTACCATCTTTAAATTCACCAACAAACTGCTGACCATTAGACCGGATATAGGTGCCTTGACCATTCATTTGATCATTTTCAAACTCACCCACATATTTCTGGCCATTAGGAAAAGTTAAAGTACCCTGGCCACTCATTACATCATCTTTAAATTCTCCGAAGTATTCCTTACCATCAGGAAAAGTTAATGTACCTTGACCACTCATCTTGTCATCTTTGAATTCTCCGACATAATTCCTGCCACTAGGAAAATGCAAGGTGCCTTGGCCGTATCTCTTATCATTTTTAAATTCACCAATATACTTCCCACCATCAGTAGAGGTGTAAGTACCTTTTCCATTTCTCATATCATTTCGAAACTCTCCGACATACTTCCCGCCATCGGAATAATTATAAGTGCCTATACCATTCATCTTGTCGTCTCTAAATTCTCCAACATACTTTTGGCCGTTTGGCCAAGCGTAGGTGCCCTTGCCACTTCTCTTCTGATCTTTAAATTCACCGACGTACTTTTCACCATTGGGCAATTTGTAGATACCTTTGCCATCTGCGCAATCACCTTCAATGCATTCAGCTTGGATGAAAGAAACATGACAAAATAGTAGCAAGGCAATTGTTACGTATTTCATTTGCTCTGGTCTGGTTGAATAATTTAAGTGGAATTGATTCTTTAGATGATATAAACGCTCCCTTTACAGTATCATCTATGGGAACACCTATCAAAGAAAATCATCTTCG
>JABDPQ010000793.1 GCA_013042695.1 Desulfobacterales bacterium
GTTGTTCTGTATTTGGTATCCGTACTGTTGAAATTCTCAATTATCAGGTTTTGGAAAAGGACGGCAAATTCGATATCCGTCAATATGGAGACTATTGGGTTGTCCGGACAGAGATTGACGGCGAGTACCGGAAAAGCACCGATGAGGGATTTAGGCTGCTGTTTGGTTACATTTCCGGAAAGAATAAGCGACAGGAAAAAATTGCCATGACTGGTCCTGTAATGCAACAGGAGAAGGGTGAGAAAATTGCCATGACCGGCCCTGTAATCCAGCAAAAAAGAGGAAAAAACTGGATAATGGAGTTTGTGCTCCCCTCAAAATATAACAAGACACAACCACCAGAGCCTCTCGACCCTGAGGTGAGCATCGTCAAGGTACCAGGGTACAGGGCTGCGGCAATCAGTTATAGCGGCAACCTACGAGAAGAAAAGTACAATACCAAGATAAAGGAACTCCTTGATATTGTTACGATGAAAGGCCTGCAACCCATTGGCGAACCATTTTCTGCTGGATATGACCCACCCTGGACGCTGCCTTTTCTTAAAAGAAATGAAGTTCTCATTATTGTTGAGTAGTTCCGAGTCCCTTCGAGTGTGACGATTTGGCAAATGTCTATGACCAGATAAATTTATTAGGCTAACATCTATCTTATATTCATCTCCTGCCTGTGCCCCTTCAAATTCTGTCACTCAAAGGATTGATCCAAATCTGAGAAGAAAGGTGAGGTAAAAAGACTGCTCGTAACAATGTTAAGTGTTTTCAATGAGGAACTCTGACTATTGTAGCATATGTTTCCTTGATGATCTCCAATCCACTTTCAATATTAATTGCAATAGTCTTTTTGAGTTCCTCGAGGTCTTGTTTTTTTAGGGCTTCGATAATGAGACCATGCTCTTTATTGAATTTTACGCAGTGCACTTTTTCACGTCGATAAATATTGAGTAAACTCTCCACTGACTCCCGCAAAATTCTGGCAATATTGCAGAGTTGAGGGAGATTTGAAGCATTATATATAAGAAAATGAAAATTGTTGTCTATGTGGTGATGATTCTTTGGGATCTTCTGCATGGCTGCATGGAGATCCTCAAGTTTGAGAATATCATTATCTGTTATGTTTTCCATTGCTTCAACACCAAGTTTAACCTCTAAATCTATACGCAAATCATAAATATGAAGTATTTCCTTCTGGGTGGGAGGTGTCCCGACAATAGCGCCTTTATAAGGAATGTTTTTTATCAGTCCGGTTCGATCGAGTCTCATTAAAGCTTCCCTGATCGGACCGCGGCCGATGTTCAGTTCCTTTTCAAGATCGTATAAGATAAGACGGGAACCTGGGAGTTTTTCCCCCCTCAGGATCATATCCCGTATAATCTCATACGCTTTCAAAGATTTCATGGAAGACTTAATAGTTTCCACTGCGATACCTTTTTAAAAGGTTAAAATGGTCATTCCACTTATTTCACCCTGCGGGCATGATCACTACGCTGAATTCTTGCGAGCGAACCGTTGCATGAAATCAGCGAGACTGGCGGCATCATCCTCAGTGATCCCATTGTACAAGCTCGCTCTAAGATAATCTCCCACTCCAAAGGGCGTAAGGGTGCGCAGTCCAACCATACCCTCGTTCCAGCTCTCAATGAGAAAATCGTCGGTTAAATCTTCGTCTCCCCCCTTGAGGTCGAACGGGATATTCATACGGCTTCTCCATGCGTTATCTTGCACAGGAGTGCCATAAAAACCACCGGAGTTATCAATGACATCGTAAAGAATGCGGCTTTTGGCGATGGAGCGGCGCTCGTTCTCTGCTACACCGCCTTCGCGCTCGAGCCAGTCCATAAGGTAACCAATGACTTCGATGTTGAAGGTCGCAGGAGTATTCCAAAGGTTGTCAGCCTCTAGATTTGTTGTGTAATTAAAAACCCCAGGGCAGAGGGGAGATGCCTTGGCCTTTCCTAGAAGATCCCTACGCACAATCGTCAGGGTGACACCCGGGTGGCCTATATTTTTCGATGCGCAGGCAAAGAGCACCCCAACGCAGTCGCCGTGCCAATCGATTGGTTTAGTTGTGATGTCGGAACTGGCATCAATGACCAGGGGAATTTTCCGACGCGACTCCGGAATTTTGGGAAGCCGGTGATTCTCGATACCATTTACGGTCTCATTGGAACAAAGATAGACGAATTTGCTCTTGGGGTCGATCTTCTCTTCGGTCAGTTCAGGGAAGGTCGTATAACCTCCCAGAGAGTCCCTGCCATCAATGGTGTGGACGCTACAGTACCTCAGAGCTTCATCGCGAGCCCTCTCCGTCCACGTACCGTTAACAATATATGTTGCAATGTCCGACTTATCGTGGCAGAGGTTCAACGGCACAGCGACGAACTGCCCGTGGCCGCCGCCATGCGTGAAAAGCACCTCGTAGTCGTCCGGTATATCCATAACCCGTCTAACAGACGCTTTAGTGTGGTCGAGTATTTTTAAAAACTCCGGTGATCGATGTGACAAGGCTAGAGAGGTGAGCCCGGGCTTTTTGAAGCTGGCAGCAATCTCGTCCTCGACAGCCTTTGGCAATGATGTGGGTCCAGGACTGAAGTTGATGAGCTTTACGGATGGGTTGGCCATGCTGAGCGACCCAACAAGGGCCGGATGGGTTTTCGCAGTCATTTTTTTGTTCCGAATTGTCTTTATGGAGAAAATTGGACCATTATTCAGTCCGGGTAAATACGGGCTACAAGTGTTCTATCCACGAGGATGGCCAGGTGGCACAAGTTCTATATGCGAAAGCCGGGCAATCCCCTTGCTCATTGTCACATTACCTCTTGTTAATCTGCCTTGAATGCGATTGCTGCCTTAAACATGGCTTCAACATTTTCCGGTGGCACATCACTCTGCATATTGTGAACAGAACCGAGGACATAGCCACCGTTATGACCAAGGTCAGTTATTCTTTTTTTTACTTCTTTTTGAACATCAGCCACACTGCCAAAGGGCAATACTTGAAAAGTATCTATGGCCCCCCAAAAAATCAGTTTGTCCCCAAACCGTTTTTTCAGTTGATCGGTCTCCATACCTGCGGCGGTGGCCTGGACTGGATTCAAAATATCAATACCTATTTCGATCATGTCATCGAGAATGTTGACGATAGAACCACAAGAGTGATGATAAATTTTTGCCTTGGTGAATTTCTTGATATGGGTGATGAGTTCTGCCTGGTACGGTTTAATCATTTCGCGGTATGAATCCGGGGACATGAGAGATGTGTTCTGCGCCCCCAGGTCGTCGGCAATCTGAACAACATCAAGAAAATCTCCAACCTCTTTGAGATAAAGTTCCGCACTTATTTTTCGGTGATCGACAATTTTTCTGATAATGGCATGTGCCATGTCCTTCTGCATGACCATATCCAGGAGATACTCAGAGAGTCCTCTTAAATACCAGGCCTGCTCGAAGGTATTTCCCGGAGAGCCCATACAGCCAACCAAGGCGTACTTACCCTGGTCAAATAAGGTTTGGGCATGTTCGCGTAGCCCTGAGTAATCAAATTCCTCTTTTGGGTCCGGCCAGGAATAGTTTTCGATATCATCGAGACTTTTGGCCTGTTGCAAAGGGTATGTGCACAAATTTGCATAGCCGTCGCTGATTTTTCTGCCAACGCCCCAGGAATCGAGAAAGACCTCATCTTCACCAAAAGGGCTCGCAGGTGCAAAGGCTTTGTTCTTTGGCCTTATGTGCCGTGTATCGATGTAAAAATGGCGGAGAATTTTTTCATCGACATAAACAGTCTGCCAGATGTGCGACATGATCTTAGTGGGAATATCACGATAACCAAGAAATTTTTTTAGTTTTTCATAAGCAGGGATCATGAGTGTCGTCTGCCGACCACCCAGATCTATTGGTACGCGATCAGGCTGTTCGTGATTCAACGCCGTTAATACTCTTTCTTTTCCATTCATAATGATATTCAGTATCCGCTGATAGGGTGAATTACAGTTTGATTATGTTGTTCTAATAATCTGCATATCGCCCTGGTATTACCGAGGGTACCCGGCTATAACTCACTGAAAAAAAGCATTAAGAACATTGGGCAGCCATAATGTCAGCCCTGGCAAATATGCTATGAGAAAGACAACTAATACACTGACAAAGACAAACGGTAGAGCGTTTACAGAGATTTCTTCCAGTGTGGCTCGCGCGACTCCAGACGCAATAAACATATTTTCGCCAAGCGGCGGGGTGGCAAAACCGATTTCACAGCAGCAGACCAAAACAACACCAAAATGGATGGGGTCTACTCCTAAAGACACCATAACAGGCAAAAGAACCGGCGTGACCAGCATTATGGTTGCCAGGGTTTCCATAAACATCCCCATGAACAAGAGGAAAAAGATTACCAAGGCCCATATCATGTAGAGGTTATCAGTGAGATTCAAAAGTCCCTCGGCGATGAGGTCCGGTATGTTATTGATGGTCAGTAGCTGACCGAAGGCAAGCGCGGTGAACATGATGATCAAAACACGGCCCGTTATCCATGTCGTGCTTTCCAGGGCCTTCATGACACCACTGAGTTCTATCTCCTTATAGATAAAAATACCGACAAAGAGGGTGTAAAAAATCGAAACAATGGCAGCTTCAGTAGGTGTAAAAAAACCGGTGTAGATTCCGCCCAGGATAATGATCGGAGTAAGAAGCGCCCAGAACCCTTCTTTCATGGTCACCACAACCAATTTTGCGGAAAGCTTTTTGCCGTCCCCTTCGTATTGTTTGCGCCTGGATATAAAATAGTTCATTGCCATGAGACCAACAGCCAGCATGACACCGGGGATAAATCCTGCAATGAAAAGATCCGCAATTGATTCCGATGCTGTGACACCATAGATAACCATGGGGATGCTTGGGGGAATGACAACACCCAAGCCGCCGGATGATGAGGTAACGGCTCCTGCATAGCCTCGGTCATAGCCGTGACGGACCATTGCCGGTATCATCAACATACCCACCGCAGCAGTCGTTGCAGGGCCTGAGCCTGAGATGGCGCCAAAGAACAGACATGACAGTACCGTAGAGGCAGCCATACCGCCAGTAAAAGGACCGGCCAGTGCTTCCGCAACAGCAACCAGCCGTCTTGAAATTCCGGCTGACTGCATGAGCGCGCCTGAAAGGATAAAGGCGGGAAGCGCCATGATGGGAAAAGAATTAACCGATGTGTAGGCAATCTCAACAAGGCCTTCAAGCGGCTTGCCGCTGACAAGCATACCTCCCATTGCCGCAGCACCTAGAGACAAGGTGATGGGAGCTCCCAGAAACAACAGCCCGATAAAGGTGACAAAAAGTACCGCAGTTACACTCATGACGTCACCCCATTCTCGGGGTCTAGTTTTTCACTCACTTCAATTTTGTCAACATCGATAATTTCCATTTTTAAAACGTACTTCATTATATTTACTTGAATAATCCGTATGTTCATCAGGGTAAAGGCTATTGGAAAAATCAAAAATACATATGCCATAACCCAGTCAAGAGTCGGAGAATACTCCGGATACTCAAACCCTTCTTTAATTACGTTGATACTGAAATAAATCATAGTCGTGTTAAAGGCAATCCAGACAAGGTCAGACAGCACCGTCGAGATATTTCCTACGATTTTAGGAAAAATTTTGAACTGAAAGGTGACCCGATTATGAGCGGCGAGTCGCGCCGCAAATGTTGCACCAAAAAAGACAAACCATACAAAAGCAAATCGTGAGAGCTCTTCACCCCAGGGAAGGGATGCTGGCAAATCATATTTTTCAAAAAAAACAATATAATGGGACAGAGTATCCATTAAGCCAAATACCAGCCTGAGAACTATCTGCAGAAAGAGTAGACACACAAAAAAAACCAGCAGGATCTGGCAGAGATAACTTTCTAAATTATCCAAAATTTTCAATGCTGTTTTGGCTCGCATAAATGACTCCGATGTTTACACAGAACCTGCCCGCTAATAACGGGCAGGTTTTAAAAATCTGACCTAACGTCCAAGTGCTTTCACAACATCATCGACAGCAGGTTTTCCGCCGACAGTGTCATAAAATTTGGGCCAGACCACGTCCATAGCAATTTTTGACCATTGATCTTCATCTTCGATATCGTTGTATGCGACCCCATTTTTTATCATATTCTGTTTTGCTGTCTCAGCCTCGGTAACGCTGAACAGAAGATTATACTGCTGCGCCTCTATTCCGGCTCGGGTAAACATGGCCTGATCTTCCGGAGAAAGGCCACTGAAGAATTTTTCACCAAAAACGAGTGGTTGTAAAGAAAAGAGGTAATGACACTCGGAAGTGTATTTCTGCACTTCATAAAATTTCATGGAAAAATTAGCCACATGAGGATTATCCTGGCCGTCAACAACCTTTTGCTGGAGTGCGGTAAATGTCTCAGGCCACGCCATGGGAACAGGTTCAGCACCAAGTGCTTTCCAGGTTTCAATCATGATCGCATTTTTCGGTACTCTGATTTTAAGTCCCTTAAGGTCTGCCAAAGTGGCCACCGGTCTTTTGGAGTTGGTCAAAACCCGAAAATTTGAATATCCCCATCCCAGAACACGGACACCCGCTTCTTTGATAAGAACGTCTCTCCATTTATCTCCAAGATCACCCGTCGTTGCCTTTACAGCATCGTTAAAACTTTGCATGAGGTACGGCAAGGTCAACACTCCGACGGACTTAGCAAAGGGTGTAATGTTATTAATGGCCACTACCGCTCCATCGATTGACCCCCTTCTGGCATCCTTGACCATTTTTTGTTCATCACCAAGTTGCCCGGCAGGGAAAATATCGACGGTGTATCTCCCACCGCTGGTTTTTTCCACAATCTCCTTAAAACGCAAGGCCAGAACACCCTGATCGGAGTCAATAGGATCCCCCAGTCCTATTTTTAATTTTTTTTGAGCCAATGCAGTAACCGGCAGTGTCAACATCACCGCCAACAGACCCATTAGGGTAAACATCATTAATCGTTTCATACATCCTCCTATGTTCGAGATTTAACAAATATTTGCCCACATACAAGCAGGCAAATGCCTAAAACCGATACGCAAAACGGGCGGTTGCCTAGTGCCCAAGTGCTGGTGATTTGGTGTATGCTATTTTCACCTTCGGTTCTCATGCAGAGAAATATTTTGTGACCAATAAGTAGCAAATTTAGTAATTAAAATTTCACCTGTCAATATTTTATAAAATATTTTATAAAATACCTTATAATAGAGTCGCGAACAATGGCCAATCCCGGTAAGCGTTAACTAGGGAAGGCTGCGCGCCCTATAGATTGCGGGTGATGAGGAAAATGCGCCGAAAACTTTTATAGTACTGAGCCTTTTGTAAAATGATGATTTTCGTTCAAAGTCAAGGCATGCGAAAAATTTTTACCGCAGGCATATAATTGATATTCCGAGAACAATAAAAATAAGCATAACGTAAAGGTTGAACGAAAAGGGCGTTTTGCAAGTGGCTCATAC
>JABDPQ010000794.1 GCA_013042695.1 Desulfobacterales bacterium
GGGTTTTGTGTGGCCAGAACAACACCAAGCCCATACGCCCTCGCCTGCTTGAGCAGCAGGAGCATAGGCTTTTTAGATGGCGGATTTGCAAGCGGAGGGAAGAAACCAAAAATTTCATCCATATACAGAAGTGCCTTCAGAGATGATGTGCCCTGCTGACGACGCATCCACCCTATTATGGCATTGAGCAGCAAAGTGACAAAAAACATGCGTTCAGATTCACTCAAATGTGAGATAGAAAAAATAGCTGTTCTCGGTCTGCCGTCCTGGCCATAGAGGATATTCTGTATATCGAGTGGTTCACCCTGCAGCCAGGCAGCAAATGAGGGGCTTGCAATAACGTTGTTAATCAGCATTGCAAGTTTCATTCGATCTGCCTGAGGAAAGAAATTTGCCAGACCAAATACCCCTACTTTTTCAAATGGCGGATTAACGATTGCACCGATAAGCGATTCCAGTGTTATATCCTTTCCTTTTCGCCAATAGTCCAGCAAAATAGATGAAATGAGGATATGTTCTCTGCTTGTCAGGGGGTCATCATTTATGTCAATAAGAGAAAGCAGACTGGTGGCAGCTGAGCCGACCAATGAATTCAAGGTATCATGATCAGCCAGTATGTCAGGTGCAGGAGCATTAAAACCAGATAGAATAGAGAGTGGAATACCACTGCTGCTGCCAGGTGTATACACCGTCATCGTCGTTTTTTGGCGTAATGAGGCAATACGCTCGGGCCCCTGCTGCCAAGAATCAAGCCCTCTACGCCATGTTTGAGCTGTTTGCTCGGCATACTGGTCAACTGTCATATCTTTGCGTGACGCCTCCGCCGGATCGACCCACGGTGCAAAATCGGTTGCCTGGAGTTTAGGAAAGGTCAGCAGCAGGTTCGCCATATCTCCTTTGGGATCAATAATTATTGAGGGTATATCGTCCATAATTGCTTCTTCTATGAGCCCGACCCCGAGACCGGTTTTGCCGCTGCCAGTCATACCAATAATGACCCCATGGGTTGTCAGGTTTCTACTTTTATAGAGCAACGGTAAGCCACTTGACTCTTTTTCAGCCATTGCCAGTTCTTTTCCTAGATAGAATAAGCCGAGTTTTTCGTAGGAAGAAACAGGGTTCACAGGACACCTCGCAGATTGAGATTATTCTGAAAAGAAGCTCAATTATAAAGATTCGTTGAAATATCGACTAAGATAACCTACTAATATTCATTACTCATTCGCCAGTAAAGTCAAGAACTTTCCTAACACTATGATTTTCTTTGACAACAGTCTCAAATCCAGCCCCTGAATGAGGTATGCCCGGCAGGTGATCTTTAATTTTGCTCGATACCCACTTTGTGGTTATAATGATGTCGATGAATAAAACGGCTTCTGACATATTTTGGGTTATCTCAGATTATTTTCCACTCCTTAAAAAAAGCATCTGGACCCCAAATCATATATAACAATCGTTGATGAATAAAGAATCACATTCACCTGAAGCCGATCATCTCCCGCGCACTCAGTCCAGAATCACCAGAAGAAAAATCATACAAATAACAGCAGTGGCAGGTTTTTTGGGGGCAGCATGGTATTTTGGTATCAAGCCCAGGTCGAGCCACAAAACCGTCAGGTACAGCCAGCCGCTGATGGGAACCATGGTCAATATGACGGTTTGCGGACCTCGTGAAGAAGAATGCCGCACTGCCATCCAAGACTGTATTGCCCGTATGAAGCAACTCTCCTTTATAATGAGTACCTATGAACCTGAGAGCCCAATTTCTGTTCTAAACCGAATGGGAGTAGTTCACAAGGCGCCACCAGAGTTGACAGAGGTCTTCAGGATGGCAAGAGAACTCAGTGAGCTCACTGATGGCGCTTTCGACCCCACGGTCAAACCGCTGCTGGGTCTCTACAAAGAGGTAAAAAGGTCGGGTAAACTTCCGTCTGAAGATAAAATAAAAGAAATTTTGCATCTGGTTGACTACCGACATATTGTAGTAGAGGATTTAGCTATCTCGTTTTCTCGTCAAGGTGTAGAGGTAACCCTTGATGGGATAGCCAAGGGCTATATTGTTGATCAAGGTGTTGCAGTACTGCGAAACTTGGGTTTTACTAATGCCTATGTTGAAGCTGGCGGGGACTTGATGACCCTTGGAAATCGCGGCGATGGCAACAATTGGAGAATAGGAATAAGAAATCCGCGAAGCGATGATCTGAAGAAAATGGATACTATCGAACTGAGTAATCGTGCTATTGCAACATCAGGTGATTACTTACAATATTTTACCGACGACAAAAGAATCCACCATATTATCAATCCTCGAACCGGCTTTTCCCCGATAGAAACGGCCAGCAGTACCATTCTGGCTCCAACTGTAGCAAAAGCCGATGGTCTGGCGACCGCAACTATGGTTCTCGGACTAATGAAAGCTCTGGAACTGGTGGAATCGCTTCCTGAATGCGAAGGCTACTTCATAGATAAACATCTCAATAAATATCAGACAACAGGTTTCTTTAGCTGACATGAGGCAGATAACCATTAGTAAAGGACTCGATATCCCCATTAGCGGCCAACCGGTGCATAGTGTCTCAAGCTCTAAACCGGTGCATCATGTCGCACTGCTTGGGGATGATTATCCCGGCATGAAGCCGACAATGCTTGTCAATATCGGCGATCATGTCTCACTTGGGCAGCCGGTTTTTTCTGACAAGAAAAATCCTGGTGTGACGTTTACTGCACCTGGAAGTGGTGAAATTTTAGCAATTAACCGTGGTGCCAAGCGAAAGTTTGAATCACTTGTCATTCGTTTAGAGGGTGACACATCAATATCTTTTTGTGAGCCAAACAGTACTCTTGACGATTTTACCTCGGAGCAACTGCGTCAATTACTCATTGATTCCGGTCTCTGGTGTGCCCTGCGCACAAGACCGTATGGCAAAATTCCTGCAATAGAAAGCAGTCCTGCATCACTTTTTATCACTGCCGTCGATACGGCCCCCCTGGCGCCACACATGGAGGAGATTATCGCCCTGAATAAGGATGATTTCCTGAGCGGCCTGAAATTACTCTGCCGAACCATTGAGACACCACTTTATCTCTGTCTCGGCCAAGGTCAGCAAGTCATCACGGAAAAAATCGAAAATGTTGAAATGATTGAATTTGGTGGCCCGCATCCAGCCGGTCTGCCCTCAACTCACATACATTTTTTAGATCCTGTTCACGAAAACAAAACCGTCTGGCATATAGGTGCCCAGGATGTCATTGCCTGCGGGTCTCTGCTGCGCACTGGGGTCTTGAATACCGAACGTATTATTGCTATCGGCGGACCGGCGGCCTCGGAGCCTCGTCATATTCGTACCCGCTTAGGGGCATCCATTCCAGAATTATGCGCCTCCGAGTTAAACAGCAAAGAAAGTCGACTGGTGTCAGGCTCTGTTCTTGACGGTAGAAAAACAGATGAGTTTCACAATTTTCTTGGTCGCTACCACCAGCAGATCACCTGCCTGCCTGAGGGCACGGGCCGTCAGTTTTTCGGTTGGCTGAGACCGGGAAACGATCGATTTTCCGTTACAAATGCATTTCTCTCATCTTTTACAAAACCCCCGTCACTGCCACTAGATACAGCAGTTTGGGGAGGAGATCGCGCCATATTCCCACTTGGAAGCTATGAAAAAATAATGCCGCTCGACATTGTGCCAATTTATCTGCTCAAAAGCCTTGCCTCGGGAAACACCGAAAAGGCCAAACAGCTCGGTTGCCTGGAACTCATCGAGGAAGACCTGGCTCTGTGCACCTATGTCTGCCCCGGTAAAAACGATTTTGGACCTATGCTTCGCCAAACCCTCGCCTCAATTGAAAAGGATGGATAACCTTCATATAGCCAATTATGAAAGCGCTTAATAAACTATTTCTCGACATCAAGCCGCTCTTTGAGAAGGGCGGTAAAATGGAACGCTGGTACCCTATCTATGAGGCCACCGATTCGTTCCTCTTCTCAACAACGAAATCGACCGCTGCAGCACCACATATCCGGGATGCAATTGATTTGAAGAGGATCATGATAACGGTAATTATCGCCTTGATCCCATGCACCTTAATGGCCTTATGGAATACAGGATATCAAGCCAACAGCGTGCTGGCAGTTTCTGGAATTGAACCCGATGGTTGGCGGGGGGCAATCATGCAGGTGGTTGGCATCAATCCAGCTTCATTAATTTCAAATGTTATTCATGGTTCACTCTATTTCCTTCCGGTATATATCGTCACCGTTGTAGTCGGAAGTATATGGGAAGCGTTGTTTAACCTCATTCGAGGACATGAGTTTTCCGAGGCCTTTTTGGTTACCAGCCTTCTGCTTCCCCTCACGTTGCCTCCTACCATCCCGCTCTGGCAGGTAGCTGTTGGCGTTAGTTTTGGCGTCGTTATTGCTAAAGAGGTATTTGGCGGTGTCGGGAGAAACTTCATGAACCCCGCCTTATCATCCCGGGCCTTTATCTATTTTGCCTATCCTGCCCAGATGACCGGAGACAAAGTCTGGATTGCCGTTGACGGTATCAGTGGGGCAACACCACTGGGGATTATGGCTCGCGCCACGACTGCAGACCCAACTGCTGCACTCGATTTTTCCTGGTTCCAGGCGTTCATTGGTACAATTCCAGGCTCCATGGGAGAGACTTCGACACTTGCCTGTCTGCTTGGTGCGGCGCTTCTGCTCATAACGGGAATAGCTTCCTGGCGCATCATGCTGTCCATGCTCCTAGGTGCAGTATTTACAGTTTTCTGCTTTCAATTTCTCATAGAGCCTGCAAGCCCGCTTTACGATATCCCGCTTCACTGGCATCTGGTGATTGGTGGTTTTGCCTTCGGGCTCGTATTTATGGCAACAGACCCTGTCTCCGCTGCCCACACCCATGCTGGACAATGGCTCTATGGCATCCTGATAGGTTTTTTGACAATTCTGATCAGAGTAGCCAATCCCGCTTACCCGGAAGGTGTCATGTTGGCGATATTGATGGGAAATGTCTTTGCTCCGCTGTTTGATTATTTTGTTTTACGCGCCAATGTAAAAAGAAGGATATTACGCCATGGCTGATGAACACCCACTCAAACCGTTTTATTCCGTTCTGGTCCTTGCTTTTGGCTGTTCGGCACTGGTAGCCACAGCTGCAGTTGGGCTGGCACCGCTTCAAGAGGCAAACCGATCCATTGATAAGAAAAAAAATATCCTTAACGCTGCCGGTATTTACCAAAAGGATAAACCCGTCGAAGATCAATTCAGCGCAATTGAAACGCGAATTATTGAACTTGCCTCAGGGGAATTCGTGGCCAATGAAGAGAGTGCAGCAAAAGGAACCGCTCAAATTCCTCCTGCTGTTGCAATGGACGCCAGCCGAGAACTGAAACGAGAGGAAGATATTGCCGGTATCCGAGCGTTGGAGAAGTACTCCTATGTCTACCTGGTTAAGAACAATGATCAAATAGACCAAGTTGTCTTGCCAGTCAGAGGTAAAGGCCTTTGGTCCACAATGTATGCCTACGTGGCCCTAGATTCTGATATGACCACATTGCGGGGTGTCTCCTTTTATGAACATGGAGAAACACCGGGTCTTGGCGGAGAGGTAGAAAACCCGCGCTGGCAGAGTGGCTGGCAGAACAAAAAAGTGTATTCACCCGATGGCGAAGTAGAATTTTCTATCGTAAGAAGCAGTTCCGAATCCTCGCCGGAAGAAGCGGCCTATCAGGTTGACGGGCTTTCCGGCGCAACGCTTACCTCACAGGGTGTCGAAACGCTGATGCAGTTCTGGTTCGGCGAGCACGGTTTTAGACCATTTTTCAACCAGATCAAAAAACAAGGAGGCTTCAATGGCTGAATCAAACAAGGAGCTTCTCGTCAGGTCAATATTTCAGCGAAACCCGATTGCCCTGCTGGTTTTGGGCATCTGTTCAGCGCTGGCGGTCACCGGGCAGATGTCGACAGCGTTTGTTATGTCAATCTGCGTCACCTTTGTTACGGCGTTTTCAAGTCTGACCATCAGTATTGTCCGGTTTCAGATTCCCAATACTGTTCGTATTGGGCTGCAGATAATGGTCATCGCCACGCTTGTTATCTTTGTCGACCAGATCCTCAAGGCTTTTTATTACGAGCTTTCAAAACAACTCTCAATTTTTGTGGGTCTTATCATTACCAACTGCATCGTCATGGGAAGAGCCGAGGGCTATGCCATGTCTAACCCGCCAATATCGAGTTTTTTGGATGGTATCGGCAATGGTCTTGGATATGGCTTTATCCTCATGACTGTTGCTTTTATTCGAGAACTCTTCGGCTCCGGTTCGTTATTCGGCTATGAACTATTAAAGCTGACAACGAATGATGGCTGGTATATAGGAAACGGCATGCTCGTTCTTCCAGCCAGTGCCTTTTTCCTCATAGCTCTGATTATCTGGGTATTACGCACCCTTGATCCAGAGCAACAGGAGAAAAATTAATGCACTATATTGATA
>JABDPQ010000805.1 GCA_013042695.1 Desulfobacterales bacterium
AGCAGGTATCAACAGATCTGCTTGAGGATATCATCAAAGCAGACTGGCAACAAAATATCAGGTTAATTGAAGTTGTTGGTGATGTGAAACTTCCAGAACAAAGTGCTGAAACGGCCATTACAGACGTTTTCACTCGTTATCAGAAAACCGACATTTCACCTTTTGAGCATAACACATTTGCTGATTTTCCCTATCTGCCCGTTGCCGAGAAAGCTGCTACTCCTAAAGATTCTGATTATTTTGAAGAGATTGGCATAAGACGGTTCAATTTTGGCAATGGAATCATATTGAATATCAAGAAGACTGATTTTAAAGAAGAGAGTGTCGCAATATCAGTCAATTTTGGGGCAGGAAAGAAGAGCGCCACTCAAAGTGGTATTGCTTTTTTAACCGAGGCAGTAATAAATGAATCAGGAACGGCTCGTTTAAAAAGAAGTCAATTAGATAAAATTCTTGCCGGCAGTTCTGTCAGGTATAATTTTCGAGTAGGCGAGGATTCGTTTGCCTGGCATGGCCGTGGAATTGCCTCCGATTCTGAATTGCTTTTCCAAGTTCTTCAGGCTGTTATATTTGATCCTGTGATCAGACAGGATGTATATGAGGTCGTCATGAAAAAATTCGATCTCATGTTTCGACAATTTGAAACAGACATTCAGGGCGGAGTGAAATTACAGCTAGATCCCTTTTTTGCCGGTAACAATATCAGTCACGGGCTGCCAGATTGGCATTCATTTAAGAAACTGAACACTGTTGACATCAGTGGTTGGTATATGGAGCAGCTAAACCATACGCCATTGGAGATTTCAGTAGTTGGTGATGTGGATGAGCAACAGATACAAGATCTTACCGCCAGGTACTTGACAATATTTCCAGCCCGAGCAGGAACTGCTGGAGATATTGCCAAACCGCACTTTCCCGTTGGCGAAGAATTAGAAGTTGTTATAGATTCCTCAGTTGATAAGGCGGTAACGAGGCTGGCTTGGAAAACCGATGATTTCTGGGATATTCAGCGAACCAGAAAGTTGCATGTACTTGCAGAAATTTTAGAAGACCGGCTACGAAAAGTCGTCCGGGAGAAACTTGGGGTAAGCTACTCCCCCAACGTATACAGTTCCTCGAGCAGAGTCTATAAAGGATACGGTATGCTGACTGTTGATATCGTTACCGAGAATGCTGTTGTCAGCAAAGTCCACCAGGCAGTTGAAGAGGTTGTCAATTCACTTCTTACTGACCCTGTCACCAGTGAAGAGTTGGAACGTGCCAAGGGGCCGCTGATCACCTCCCTGAAAGACGCTATCAGGACTAATGATTACTGGCTTTATTCAGTTTTATCCCTTTCAGCAAGATACCCGCAGCAGCTGATATGGCCCAAAACGCTTATCGAGGATTTTGCTTCTGTTTCGCAAGAGGATATCAATCAACTGGTCTCATTGTATTTGAAGCCGGAAAGGCTGGCAGTAGGTATTATACGATCGACCACAAAAGGATAACCCGGGCGGATTGTCCACACCAATCCGGCGGATCCAGACACATACGCACTGGTTATAGCAGTAACCAATTATTTAGTCGGTGATAGGGATATCCAAGTTTTCGGATTTATTCCAACACGACTGGAAGTGTCTTTTCTAGGCAACGCATTGAGGAAATGTTGGATCGGTTGATGAGAAATCCAGGCTAAGTCATGATAGAACTATCAATAATTTAGCTTATATTGTTACCTCTTGCATAGCAATTCTCTATAATCATAATTCCAGAATTGTATTCCTTTAAAGCGGAAAGAAAATTGGCTTGTTTGCTCATTATAAAATTTTCGTAATAATAAAATGTTATGTGATTTTAGCCTCCTCTGAAGTATCAACTGAATTTTGACAATTAATGGATTGTTTCTTGCAAACGTAACAGAGTTCACACTATGTTAATGGCAACTATGCTAAAAATTAACCAATTCATCTCAGCGCATGCTGCAGACATTGAGCCATATGAACAGGGAAAGAAAAGATGAGAGGGATATCATGAATTCAGACAAAAAAGAACCAGAATCACCCCCCAAGACTATCAAAAGAGGAGATCCTTTTTTGGATCGTCGCTCGGGAGACGAACAACGAGTCATTCATTCACTTGATTATTTTCAGGAGGGCAACCCTTGCAGGCGCAGTGGGGGCGACCGACGAACCAATGTCGAGAGACGTGACGGTTATGTTCGGGTAAGTGAATGGGGAAGTGTTTGCGTGGTTAATGAGGATAAGGAACTCAATGATGGAAATATGGACATAAAAATTTAAAGGGACGTACGGACCTTTTCAAAAGATTTTACTTTGAACAAGCCTCATGACATAGAACGCCGCTTAGATCGAGATCGCCGACATAATCACATACCATTCTTCAAACTCATATTTTATAAGGGTAAGCGGCAAACGCTTCGGCGCAGCGACGACCGAAAGAGGCTCATCGTGCTCGATCAATACCGTCCCTTTTTACTCATTTCCATACTCGTTGTGTTAGGCCTAAGTTTGCTAGATGCATTCTTCACATTACTTTTACTTGAGCAAGGGGCTGTGGAAGTAAACCCTGTCATGCAGTATTATCTTACTTTCGGGTATCAGGCTTTTGTGATATCTAAGTATGCTCATACGGCGGTGGCCTTGGTTATCATCGTCCTGATTGATGCAATTATCTCATCAAGATATCGTTTTGGGTCACTCATGCTTCCATTCTGCGGATTTGTCTTCGGGTCAGTTGTCATTTGGGAACTATACCTTCTCGCTGGTTAAATTTGTCTGATTACTCATCAAGGGGGCGATAGGCACATCATCAAATACTGGCCGCATCTCGAATTGATTGGCCTTAGTTAAAAAGGACTTCTGCAGTACACGATTTCTTCCTCACAATAATAGTCGAAAAATAATGTGGTCGTTCAATAATATCCTCAAAATTTTCTATCACTCGTTCTCGGTCTGTACCTGCCTGTTCAACAAGTATTGCCTGTTCTAATAGATTGCACTCGCTGAGAATATCAGTCAAACGAGTCATCGATCTATGTACTTTCATGAGAACGATGGTATCAAATAGTTGCAGCACCTCTCTGAGACGATCGTCAGCAAAGGTTGCCGGTATGATAGCTACCATTTCATCTCCGAGACAAATAGGAACCCCAATTGATGCAGAACAACTGCTCATTGCAGGTACTCCCGGTACAAAGACAACCTTGGTATCCTCATGTATCCCGCAGATCGTTTCATAGAGATAATAACCGGTCGAATAGATGGCGGGGTCTCCAAGCGTTGGAAAACAGACATCATGGCCTTTTTCAAGATAGCTTAAAACTGTCTGAGCTGCTTGATGCCAGGCATTAAGAACCTCAGCTGCAGGCTTACTGTCTGATCTGATCTTAATCATCGGAAAATGAATTTCCACGATCTCTTTATCAGCAAACGGCACAACCGGCTTGATAATTGACAGTGCAGTTGAGGTTCCATGTTGAGACCCTCGTGGAGAAACAATGATGGAACTGCGTTTTAAAATATTGATCGCCTTGAGGGTTACAAGCTCAGGGTCTCCCGGTCCGGTACCAATAATATAGAGTGTCGCAGTCATAGTATGTTTTGGTTGTTGAATTAATTAATCATGGTTTGGAAGAGAAGTTTGTTAATCTGCCACATACCGTCAATCAGTCTGGTGGTCGGACGGGAAACGAGATTCTCTTCGATTAAATAGACGCGGTTGTTTGAAACAGCTTTTATTGCAGCAAAACCTGATTCGCTGACAATGTCATCAACAGTAATTCGATTCATGCGCCCGGACTGTGCCAAGTAGATATCAATTGTCTGGGCGTGAGATAAAATTCGTTCTTTACCATAACTTGCTATGTTCGTGTTGTTTCTCGGCACTGCATCTGCAGCGACGTTAATTCCGCCAGCTGATTCCAGACAGAAAATGGCAATTGCTTGTGGGGAAAATGTTTTCATCCGGGAATGTATAGCCTCAAAATATACCCGTGGTCGTGATGAGCGGGGGACAGCGTTTACTTTCTGGCTCAGTTCCATAAGCCTGAGTCGGAA
>JABDPQ010000006.1 GCA_013042695.1 Desulfobacterales bacterium
TCGTGGGAATGCTCCTGTTGTTCGTTTTGATTCTCGGTGGTATTCTCAGCGGGCTGTTGATACTGATCGGCGTCGGCATTCCAATAAGATTTATCTCAAACTCAAGAGTAAGGTTTTTTCTTGACAAGAAATGTTACACCAAATAGAGTATCATAATATAAAATACAGGACCACAATATGGAATACGCGGTAAAATTTTTCAAGTTATATATTTAAGAAATTATTACAGAGATCATTTTCTCTCATAATTACTATAGAGTAAATCATGCAGCAGCCTCAAATCAATTCAACTGAACTGATATCGGACAATTATCAGCATTGGCCCACAAGGTTCTCTAGGCATGCATGATACTATGATGTGAGGAAGGAGATTGACATGAGTAACGCGATAGAAAAGGCACTACTGGTGCTGTCAAATTTCGCGGACGGGAACACTCCGATTGGTACAGTCGAGTTGGCAGAGCGTCTAAACTTTAACAAGACTACAGCCAGCAGGATACTCAATACATTGAAGCGCCATAACTTTCTGGAACAAAATCCATATACCAAGCAGTACAGTCTTGGTCCAGCCGTGGCGCAACTCGGAAAAGCAATCACTCAGAGCCTGAGCGGCCAGACGACGATTATTGCTCAGCCATATTGCGATCGGCTGCGTGATGAGATCGGTGAAACAGTCCATTTTCAGGTTTTATCGGGTAATCATTTTTATTTAGCTTACGAAGCTCGAGGCTCTAACCCGGTGTCGGTGGCGATCGATGTGGGGGATACCGTCTACCCGACTATTCATTCCGGAGCCAAAGCAATTGCGGCATTTAGTGATCCCGTCCAGATAGACAAATGGCTGAATGGCCAGTTGCCTGTATTTACTTCGAGATCTGTAACTGATCCTCGTAAAATAAGGGCTATGTATAATAAGTTCACAGAACTTGGCTATGCAATAGATGACCGGGAATATTCAGAAAATATTTACGCGATTTCTGCTCCCGTTTTCAATAACAACGGCACACCTGTCGCAGCTGTTGTGGTGGTTGTTCCCTACAGCAGAAAAAAGAATTGTGAGAGGGAGGAGGTGATTCAGGCTATGAAAGAGACTGCGGGTTTAATCTCAAGCCGGTTGCTCTACCCTGGCTCTAGCCCGGATTCTGTCGAAGGTTCGAAGAAAATAAAGCCGGTTCCCCCACAAGATCAGCAAAAATCCGCGGAACGGCCTTATTGATATCGATCTTTGCTGGACAATTTTACAGGTATAGATTCACTGCAACTCCAGACCTGTGCCGACGATGTTAAAGTAATCTTTATTTTTCTATCGCCTGACGGCTGCATAGTGTTTTCAGGTGCTGTAGTTCAGTTTCGCCCGTTCAGTATTGCCCGGTTTAGCAAAATCTCTCTACCAGCCTCGATATCTTCACTGTCATTTGTGCAGCAATTGAACCTGAGTCGTGTGATATCGGGGTGTGCGCCAGTGGGATCAATGTTTAGCCGGCTGGGGTTGAAGAAAGTACAAATCTTTGGCCTCCCAAATATTCACAGGTCGCACTTTTTTTGTTGACAGCTAGGCGCCAACACACTATAAATCAAAATATGAAACATCGTGCCATATTGTGAAACTCGTTGGAGGGTGTGTTACCCGGATGCTTTTTTCTTTCCCCGGGTATTCATTCAAAGCTCACTCCCCCTTCAACTCAGACACTTTTGCTTCTAAAGATAAGTTGCAGAAACATCTTTGGGGAACGAAAATGTTCATGAAGGCTGCTCTAATCAAGATTTAGTTCGCGTCTATTCATCAGGGGAGGAGTTGTTAAAACTTTATAATTTGGGAGGTTTCAAATGAAGAAGATGACCCTCAGTGATGTAAAAGCCTACGATGCTCCCGGCCATTTTGGAGTGAGTACCATGCGACTGCATGGGCAGGAAGAAACCGGTGGTTCCAAATTCTGGATGGGGCTCTCCCATTTCTTACCGGGTGGAGGCTGCGATCTCGGTGTTCCTCCCGGAGAAAAAGTTTACTACGTACTGGAAGGGGAGATTACGATCAAGAACAATACTGAAGAGCATATTCTGGGAAAAAACGAGTTGATTTACATCGCCTCGGGAGAAGAACGTGAGATTGTAAATCATACCAATCAACCGGTAAGCATGCTGGTTATCTACAACTACGAATGATTTCAGAAGTGGTGAATGTGAGCATTAAGGTGATTATCGGTTCCGGATCTCATAGTGGAACCCCCGACTATTAGCGAGGTACAACGATGGAACTGCCTGATACAACTAAAGTGTTTGATATAAAAGGTAAAGTAGCATTGATCACTGGCGCTACCGGCGGATTTGGCACGATCGCCTGCAAGACAATGGCCGCTGCCGGCGCCAAGGTTATGGTCACCGGCCGATCTGAAGACAAGCTGAAAATTCTGGCTGACGATCTTAAATCTTCAGGAGTAGAAGCAGCATATTCTGTCGGCTCGCCTGAAAATTACGAAGATGTGAAGAAAGTAGTGAGTGATACGGTGGCAGCCTTCGGTGGAATAAACATACTTATCACGGCCGCCGGCGTCAACATCTTCGGCAACATCGCCGAACAGAGTATAGATGACTGGGAAACGATCATGAAGGCCAACTACAACGGCACCTATCTGTATTGCAAAGAGGTTGGCAAGGTAATGATCGAACAGGGGCACGGCGGCAAAGTCATCAATGTCTCCTCTGCCCGCGGCAACCTCGGCATGGCCGGTTACACCGCCTACAGCTCATCGAAAGCGGCGGTAAACCTGTTGACTAAATCCCTGGGCTGTGAATGGGGGCCGCATAAAATAAATGTCAACGCCCTGGCACCGACGGTCTTCAGAACAGCTCTCACCCAGTGGATGTTTGATGACAAGGAGTTTTACAAAAATTTCCTGCGTCGAATTCCGCTTGGCCGTCTGGGAGAGCCGGATGATTTTGTCGGTATTCTGCTGATGCTGTCCTCCTCGGCTTCCGATTTTATGACCGGGGCAATAATCGACATCGACGGCGGCTATGCTGCCGGATAGCTAGTCGGTTGTTTAAGTGCAGTTGAGCGCGCCAAGCATTTTAATCGGCTATTATTGAATTTTGAAAACAACAGATCGGGTGTACTCATGCAGAAGATAGCGGTAATCGGCGCCGGGTTGATGGGACATGGAATCGCCCAGATTTTTGCAGTACACGGGCACGACGTAACTCTCGTTGACCTGGACGAGATAATATTGGGATCTGCAACCGCGGGCATTCGCAACAATCTGGAGCTGATGGCTGATCATGATTTCATCGCACCTGAACAAATTGATGCCGCGCTTTCCCGGGTGAGCACAACAACCGACACCGAGAAGGGGGTAAATGGTGCTGACTTTGTTGTGGAGGCAGTGGTTGAAAACCTCGAAGTAAAACAAAATATTTTTAAGAAGCTTGACCAGCTCTGCCCGACTTCAACCATTCTTGCATCCAACACGTCAGTGATAAGCATCACTGAAATTGCCAGAGAGTCTGAGGAAAAGAAGCGTATTGTAGGGACGCACTTCTGGAATCCGCCCCACCTGATACCGCTGGTGGAGGTTGTGCCTGGAGCGGAGACACTGCCCGAGACGGTGGATGCAACCTACGAGCTCTTACTCGGTGTGGGTAAACATCCGGTAAAAGTAAAAAAAGATGTACCAGGTTTCGTGGCCAACCGCCTTCAACATGCGCTTTGGCGAGAAGCCATTTCCATCGTTGAAAATGATATTGCCGATGCCGCTACCGTGGATGAGTGCATCAAGTTCGGGTTTGGCCTCAGGTTGCCGGCGCTTGGTCCGATGGAAAACAGCGATATGGTTGGTAATGACCTGGTACTGGCCATTCATGACTATATATTAAAGCATATAGAAAGTTCGCCTGATCCATCGCCGCTTTTAAGAAATAAGGTGGCAAAAGGAGAACTTGGTTTTAAATCAGGCCAGGGCTTTCAGTCCTGGTCAGAAGAGGAGATTGCAGTCAGCAGAAAGAGTCTTCAGCAGTATCTGTTGAGGGTAGTGAAGGACATGTGAGGTGAGTTTCGGCCGCGAGGTCTGGCAATCTTGGAGAGAAATTCATCTGTTTCTGCCGAATGTGAACTGATGAGGGTCTGAATGAAAGTGATAGATGAGGGGCAAGGCAAGCTGTTCACGAATCCTGATCCTGACGATGCCCGGGCTTTTTTTCGAACGAAGTCTCGCCGTCTGGAACGAAAGGTAATGGGATTGAAAGATGCCATTGCTGCATATGTGAACGATGGCGACTATTTGGCTATAGGCGGTTTCGGGGCCAACCGTACCCCCTTAGCCGCCTGTCATGAAATTGTCAGGCAGGGTAAAAAGAAGCTTGGTTTTGCCGGCCACACCGCTACCCATGACATGCAGGTACTCAGTGTCGGTGAGGTCTATGACCGGCTGGATGTCGCGTATGTCGTCGGCCTCGAAGCCAGGGGTTTGTCGCGATGCTCGAGAAAGTATATTGAAAGCGGAATGGTTCAGCTGACCGAGTGGACCAATTATCTTCTGTCCGTTCGCCTGCAGGCCGCAGCCTGTAACGTCCCCTTCCTGCCCGCCCGGGTGGCAATGGGTACCGATACCTTTAAATATGGTGCCGGCAAAACAGTCGAATGTCCTTTTACCGGAAAGAAGACGCTGCTCGTCCCGGCCTTGTATCCAGATGTGTCGGTGATCCATGTGCACGAAGCGGATATATACGGTAATGCACGATTCACTGGTATCGGTATTGCCGACCTGGAACTCGCCAACGCGTCCAAACGGCTGATCATCACTACTGAAAAACTGATCTCCAATAAAGAAGTGCGCAGAAATCCTCATAACACGCAAATACCCTATTATCTTGTAGATGCTGTTTGCCACGTACCCTTTGGGGCCTATCCCGGTAATTTGGCCGGTGAGTATTTTTCCGATGAAGATCATCTCAGGGAATGGCTGGATGCGGAAAAAGACCCTGATTCTTTCAAGGCTTTTGTTAACAAAAATATCTATGAGTGTAATAGCCACGAGGATTATGTAAACCGCAACGGTGGCCAGACTAAAATGGCCGAACTTCGTATGAAGGAACTCCTGCTTGATC
>JABDPQ010000129.1 GCA_013042695.1 Desulfobacterales bacterium
GTTTTGTAGCCTTCATTTTCTAGCTTCTTTGCAAACCAGATGCTCATATCACCGGTGCCAATAAAACCAAACGATTTAATTTTCTTAACTCGCATATCCACTCTTGGAAACGAGCCGAGAATTTTAATGCAGTTTTTCTCCTGTATAACTCTGTTCTCTATCACCTGAAGAGCTTCTGATAGCAATGTACCGTCTTGATGCCCCTCTGCTTCAATGTAGATTTGCAATTTCTGAGTTTTGATATCGTTTTCGGATCGCAGATCCAATATATTGATCCCTCTTCTGGTAAATTCGTTAAGCGTGTCGACGAGTAATCCAACCCGGTCTGGCAGAGGTCTGGTAATGATTGACGTGGCATCATAACCTGACTGGACATGAGGATCATTGCCGATAACGGCAAATCTCGTACGATTGTAGGGTGCAAGTTCACGGTCAATAAGGTGGAGTCCCGACCGTTTGATAATTTGTTCTGATTCAATGAGAACTTGGCTTGCTTGCGCAGTTCTTTTAAATTCTATAATGGCGCGCTCAAGGTTACTCACAGAAACAAGCGTAGCCTGGGGCATGTATTGACCTATATACTCTTCACATTGCCTGAAAACACTGCTCCTGCCTATAATGAGCTCAACGTTATCCAAGGTAATTTCAGGTGTTTGCGCACCAAGAGAAAGGTTGATTGGTAGCACGATATTGTCAACCCAGTAACCGTGGTCGAGCTTCTCCATTAAGCGAAAATACTCTTTTACTTCACCTTCTCTGGTATTATAAACCGGAATAAGAGCAAAATCGGCGTTGCCGCTGCTAAAACTGGTAATAATATCTGAAATTCGGTTATAAAGAAGCCTCTTGGCTCCTGGCCTATACTGACCGACAGCCTGATAGCCGTCGGACCCCTGCGGACCGAGTGTGGCAAAAGTAGTCATTTTTTCTCTAAATTAATGTCTTTGGAACATACATAAAATAAACTGGCCAAGGAAAAACACGCTATCGCCAGGAACTGGCTTTCACATAAGCGTATGGTATAAAATGATTGCCCCCACGAAACTATCCTTATATAGCAAATAAGGCAATATTTAACGAGCCTTTTGCAAAATGATGATTTTCGTTCAAAGTCACACCATGCGAAAAATTTTACCGCAGGCATATAATTGATATTCCGTGGATAAAATTTTAAGCATAACGTAGAGGTTGAACGAAAAGGGCGTTTTGCAAGTGGCTCTAACATGAGTAAATGAGTATGCTAATCGACGATGTGACTAATTCATATGATATAAATGAATATCTTCACTCCCTAAAATCATCTAAAAAATTCGGTCCCCAGATTGTCTGTCACCGTACATTACCCGAACGAGCTGAAGAGTATTCCCGGCCGACTTTTCCGCTACCTGGCTCTGCCGTCCATGGGTTGAAGACAAGAGGCATCAATGAGCTTTATTCCCATCAGGCGGAAGCACTCGATATCATTCGTCAAGAAGAGGATATAATCATAGCGACCCCTACGGCCTCTGGTAAAAGTCTTATTTATAACCTGCCGGTCTTGGAACATTATGGTAAAAATCCCGATCTTCATGCACTTTACCTTTTCCCTTTAAAGGCGCTTGCACAGGATCAGCTACGGGGTATTCGACTGCTTCACTCAGCAGTTTGCGGCAATTACGACTCCGATAAAATAGAGTTTGCAGCAATTTATGATGGGGATACGACTTCATATCGCAAAAGAAAGATAAGAGAACATACCCCACCGGTTCTTATCACCAACCCTGATATGCTCCATCTCTCTTTATTGCCATATCATGACAGTTGGAGCGGCTTCTTTAAAAACCTGAAATTCGTGGTGATTGATGAGGTCCACACCTATCGTGGGCTCTTTGGCTCACATATGTCATGGATATTACGTAGATTAATGAGAGTAGCCAACTATTATGGATCCAACCCACAGTTCATTTTGCTCTCAGCGACGATAGGCAACCCGGAACAACTTGGCCGCAAGCTCATCGGTAAATCTCTCCGTGTTTTGGATCAAACAGGGGCTCCTGTGGCCAAAAAACATATCTTATTTCTCAATCCATGGGATAGTGCTGCTCATGCGGCAAGTCAGCTTCTTGAAGCTGCATTGAAAAGGAACTTACGGACAATTGTCTATACCAAGTCAAGGAAGATGACCGAATTGATTACCACGTGGACAAAACCCCGGCTTGGCGATCGGACGTCTAAGCTCAGTTCCTATAGAGCCGGTTTTTTGCCTGATGAACGTCGAGCTATTGAACACGACCTCTCAAGCGGAAAACTTCTTGGAGTTATCTCCACCTCAGCACTTGAGCTTGGCATTGATATTGGGGATTTGGATCTTTGCATTTTGGTAGGATATCCTGGATCCATTATGGCAACCTGGCAGCGCAGTGGCAGGGTGGGTAGAGGTCTGAAAGAATCTGCTGTGGTTTTGATCGGCGGTGAAGACGCTCTTGATCAGCACTTCATGAGAAATCCTGATGATTTCTTCTCGAGAAATGCTGAAAATGCCCCCTTAAATCCGCTTAATTCACGAATAACCCAGCTCCACTTGCATTGTGCCGCGGCTGAACGCCCATTAAGTACAGAGGAACCGCTCGTTGCAGACTCCAGATCGATACAAAAAGAAATCGCCAATCTTACTGAAAATGCCATCATCTATCAGGAACGTTCTGGACACTACTGGTACGCCAGCAGAAAAATGCCGCAGCGTCTCGTCAACCTGCGTGGAGGCGGAAGACAGCTCTGCATCATCGAGACTAAGAGTGGTGAAGTTATAGGTGAAATTGATGCCGGTCGCGCTCTCAAAGAGACACACCAAGGGGCAATCTACCTGCATCGCTCAAAAACATTGTTAGTTCAGTCCCTTGATCTTCAGGGAGGCGAGGTGCTCGTCAGTGCCACCACGCCTCGTTACTACACACGCCCCATAATTAAAAAACATACGCAGATTTTAGAAAATTATGAGAGCAAAGTCGTCTTTGGTTGTCGCGTTTCATGGGGAAGACTTCAGGTTACTGAAAAAGTTACCGGATATCAAAAGGTAAACAACTTCACCAGCAAAACGATATCCACTGAATCTCTTGATCTCCCTGAACAGGTTATAGAAACAGAAGGGCTCTGGATAGACCTTCAGGAAAACTTCAGGCAACAGGCAGAAAATCAGCACATGCATTTTATGGGCGCAATTCATGCAATTGAGCACGCCATGATCGCCATGTTTCCATTAGTGATACTCTGTGACAGAAATGACATCGGAGGGATTTCATGTCCTCACCATGAACAGACAGGACTTGCCTCGATATTCATCTATGACGGTTTCGCTGGGGGAGCCGGCTTATCTGAGGAGGCATATGGCATCATGGATAAACTGCTTCAGCAGACGGAAAAAACCGTTACAAGCTGTCCTTGTGATAGCGGTTGTCCGTCATGTGTCCATTCACCCAAGTGCGGTTCGGGTAACCGCCCAATCGATAAAGCCGCAAGCTTATATATCTTACAACAAATACTTTCAACAACACCTCACTCTGGAAGCTGTGACAATGGCAGATTGCCATTGCCAACCTTGCCAGATCTACAATCGGCGGCCCAGCCCCAGAAAATCATTACCTCATCATCACCAAACGCTCTTCCTACCGGTATTGAAGCGTTACCACCTAACTATTGTGTGTTTGACCTTGAAACAAAGTTTTCGGCCCAAGAAGTTGGCGGGTGGAGCAGGGCAGATCGAATGGGAATGTCTGTAGGGGTGGTTTTCGATTCAGCGCTTGATGGCTTCGTGAGCTATCTTGAAGAAGATGCCGCCCAGATGGTTGAGCATCTCAGCAACAGTAAACTGATCATAGGATTTAACAATAAACGTTTTGATAATCAGGTATTGTCAGCTTACTCAGATATTGATCTGCACAAACATGTTTCATTAGACCTTCTCGAGGAGATACATACTCGACTCGGCTATCGTCTGAGTCTTGATCGTGTAGCAGAACAGACACTTGGAACCATAAAATCTGCTAACGGGCTCCAAGCATTACAATGGTATAAAGAAGGAAAAATTAAGGAGATTGTTTCTTATTGCAAAAAAGACGTAGAAATAACGAGAAACCTGCTTTTTTTTGGACTTGAGAATGGCTTTCTACTTTTCAAAAATAAGGCCGGATCAATTGTTCGTTTGCCCCTTTCGCTTAATGCACGGCTAACAGAACTCCTTTCTTGAAACGCTGATAGAGATCAAGGCCACAAAAGCGGTTTGTACATCCAACCAATGACGCCGCTTGCATGCTTTACCTTGAGCCATTTCCCTTTGCTCTCTAGTTTCGTGAGCACCACGCCTCGATCAACATTAGCGATGATGGCACTTTTCGTGCTGGGCT
This sequence comes from Desulfobacterales bacterium, assembly GCA_013042695.1. GTDB lineage: Bacteria > Desulfobacterota > Desulfobulbia > Desulfobulbales > Desulfocapsaceae > JABDPQ01. The sequence continues at coordinate 4,380 of JABDPQ010000129.1, forward strand.
CAGTTCGCATATTAACGCTTTTTGAGCCACTGACAATCACGGTATTACCACTGACAACAAGAGATTTGTGTATCCAGCCGTTATCATTTTCAAAATCTGTAACTTTCAGCCAATCTGCTTGCGTTGAAAGAACTTTCAACGGATAGCCTTTAAAAAGCTCCATTGTCACCTGATAACTTGTTCCAGGACCTGTCCTGACGTTGACGTTATCCGTATTAACACTCACATAATTGACTGCATTTGCCTGAGTGAACGATCCCAGAGAAAAAGTAATTATCGTTGCCGCACTGATCGCTAGGTTTCGAAAAAATGAAGTAAACATAGACTGATATCCTAGTAGTTTAAAATTAAATGGTCTCACCTTCTGGATCAATACTGATACCATCATAGAACCTTTTCGTCAATTATCATGTCAAGATTCTGAAAAACTCAGAGAGCGTCTGGAACTGTCCATAGTCGCCTGAGCACCGACAGGAAGGGTAATATTTTTCTTACAGTGTCCCCCCGGAAATCCTCCCCACACCGGCACCCCACAATGAGCTGTCAATTCACAAACCCGGTTCCAGACAAATTCTTTGCGTCTGAGCTCTTCATGAGATACCGAATCTTCTTTACCTGAAAAATCACCAAGAATAATTCCAGCAACACTATCGAGTTTACCGCTCAGATGCAATTGTGTAAGGAGACGGTCTAGACAATAAAGCGGTTCGTTGACTTCCTCAAGAAAAAGGATAGCCCCGGATAATTGCGGTTCAACAGGAGTTCCAATCATGGTGAGGAGGCTGCATAAATTTCCACCTAAAAGCCTGCCTTTGACAACCGGACCATCCCTGAGGACCTCAACCTTTTCTTCAAGACGGTTATACCACTTCCCCGTCAGGCAATGATACAGTCTTTCAACAGAGCTTTTGTCGCATTGCCCCAAACTTGTAAGCACCGGTCCATGAAGACAGATGAGCCCTGTTTTCAAATAGATCAGGTTGAGTAGAATAGAGATATCTGAAAAACCGACAAACAGCTTTGGATTTTCACGCATCACAGTATAATCGATAGTGGTGGCAATCCGTAATGACCCAAAACCACCGCGCAATGCAATAATAGCCTTTACTTCAGGATCGGCAAAGTTCTGATGGAGTTCATGCAAGCGGTATTCGTCACGATCTGAAAGAAAGTCAAATCCGGGCCATTGTTTTTCCTGATTGATGATCTTAAAACCCATTTCTTCAATAATTGAACAGCCAATATGGTATTTCTTTCTATCTGCTGGTATACCTGCTGGAGCTATTACCGCTATGGAGTCACCAGGGGTGAGGGGAGGGGGCACGATTTGCATGCGTGAGGTCATACGTTTAGTTTTTGGTATATCAAGGCAAGACCATTCAAGGTAAGGTTTGGCTCAACACATTCAATAGACGCTGCATATGATTGAATAAGCTTTGCCATACCACCCGTAGCTATGATAGCAATATCTTGAGAGTTTTCTGGGTCCATTTCCTGTTTTATTTGTTTAATCAGTCCCTCTACCATTGCACCATATCCGTAGAGAACACCACTTTTCATGGCACCAACCGTCGAGGTACCGATGATTTTCTCCGGCGGTATGGTGATATCAATTTGTGGTAGTTTTGCGGTTTTTTGTGTAAGCGCCTGCAGGGCAATGCTCAGTCCTGGCAATATTAAACCGCCGATATATTCACATGTGTCTGAAATGCAGTCAAAGGTGATCGCTGTGCCAAAATCGATAACAATAGAACTTTTCTGTGATAAATGAAAAGCAGCAATACCATTTACGAGACGATCAGCACCCACCTCGGAAGGATGTTCCAACCGAATGGTAATCAGTTCAGAGACATTTTCCGCTGTAACGTTTATACAGTCTGGTTGCTGAGCTTGTTCAAATAATGATTGACAGCAACTGAAATAGGCAGCATCCAGTCGCGGCACAACACTTGAAAAAATAACTCCGGTAATCTGTGACGCATCAACTTTTGAAATATTAAACAGATTATGGTAACTGATTTTGAGTTCATCAGCAGTCATGGCTGAATCGGTTTTTATACGCCATTGTTTAGCTATTCGGAATTGGTCGCAAATACCAGCTACCGTGTGCGTATTACCGATGTCAATAACAAAAATCATTGGTTTTAAAGATGCCCCTCGTGCAGTGATTAAAATCGAGCAGAATACTCATGAAAGGCGATTGTACCACATAGCCCGGCCTATCTCTTGGGTAAAATTAATTTTCCATGACGGCAGCGGGTAGGTTTAAGGCGTGTATAATGATACATGCTTATTGATAGTATCCGACGCCGGCAGAGGCGCATTAACCATGCCGCCCTACAGCAACGATATATAGGATATCTCTGAAGAATTATCAAGCGCATTGTCCTGGCAGCTATGACATCATGGCTATCAAGGAAAACGTGCTCCTTATCTAAAAACTGTTTTATAGTATGAGACAGGTGAGAAGATAACAGTTTCTTGAGACGTGGGGGTTTTATGCAACCAATTATAGTGACCACAACATGTGAAACGGGCGAGGATGCTCAACGCCTGGCTCAACTTTTGTTAAAAAAGAGATTGGCAGCTTGTGTTCAGGTATCATCGCCGGTACAAAGTTTTTACTGGTGGCAAAGTGAGATTGCTGCCGATGGCGAGTTTCTCATCACCATGAAAAGTGAGCGGCGTTTGTTTGATCGCGTAGCAAGCACGATAAAAGATCATCACCCGTATGATGTTCCAGAAATCGTGGCGACGGAAATCGTCGCCATAGATAACGATTATCTCACCTGGCTTACAGAGGAATTGAGGTAATCGTTTATGGCTGCCAAAATGACAACAGGCTATAGACGCAGACGTCTTGGTGAGTATCAATGCCATTGCTGCAAGGTGAAGAAACCTTACTGCTGGAATTGTCCGTGCGGCTTTCAAATATGTATGGAGTGTTTTGACGAGAACAAATGGGGAATCAGCAACGGACCCACCTGGATCTGCCCAGATTGCGAGCGGGTTATGCGGTTATAGTTTGATCAAATTGATGTTAGCTTATTTCCTGTATGAGATCGTAATTGTCATCATTTTCCACCTCATGGAGTAGCGCCCTTGCGTATTATCGTGAAATACAATAATATGCCGCCTAATATATCCCAAAAGACACATAAGGTTCTGCATTAGGCTATGACTCGATCTCTTGAAAGTTACGACGAAAGTAAGATAAAAACCTTAAGCTCTCTTGAGCATATCAGAAAACGGCCCGGCATGTATATTGGCCGCCTTGGCGATGGCTCTCATCAAGACGACGGAATTTATATTCTGCTCAAAGAAGTCGTTGACAACGCTGTTGATGAATTCATTATGGGTGCCGGAAAGCGAATCAATATCCAGATTGAAGAAGACGGCCTGACAAAAGTTCGTGATTTTGGCCGGGGAATTCCACTTGGCAAACTTGTTGAGTGTGTCTCCGTTATCAACACGGGGGCCAAATACAATACTGATGTTTTTCAATTTTCAGTTGGTCTTAACGGGGTTGGCACCAAAGCCGTCAACGCCTTGTCGATTTTCTTTCGCGTAACCGCCTACCGGGATGGTAAATTTGCCTCAGCAGAGTTCAGACGGGGTATAGAGACCGAGTTTACTGAGGGAGAAACGGGTGAGAAAAATGGCACACTCATCGAATTCATTCCCGATCCTGAGATCTTCTCAGACTTTGAATACGATCAATCATATATTGAAAAAAGGCTCTGGCGATATGCCTATCTTAATGCCGGTTTAAAACTGTATCTCGACAAGGAATGTTACCACTCGACCAATGGCCTCTTTGATCTGCTTTCACAAGAATTGGACGGTGATAACCTCTATGAGCCTATCTACTATAGGGATCAACTCCTTGAATTTGCCTTCTCCCACACCGAATCTTACGGTGATTCATACTTTTCTTTTGTCAACGGCACCTACACCAGCGAAGGGGGAACCCACCTGTCAGCTTTTAGAGAGGGTATTTTACGGGGGATAAATGAATATTCAGGGAAAAAATTCATTAACAAGGATGTTCGCGACGGCATAGTCGGAACCCTTGCTGTTAAAATTAAAGAGCCTGTTTTTGAGTCACAAACCAAAAATAAGCTCGGCAATACAGAGGTTCGCTCCTGGATCGTCAACTGCGTCAAGGATGCAGTCTCAGGCACACTCTATAAGAACAGCGAGATGTCTGAGCGCCTGATCGAGAAAATCCTCAGGAATGAAAAAGTTCGCAGAGAACTACAGTCTGTCAGAAAAGAGGCGCGCGCCAAGGCGAAAAAAGTGGCGATTAAAATACCACAACTCAAAGACTGTAAATATCATCCTGCTAAAGGCAAACCTTCCAAACCTGGCAGGGAGAATATGGTATTCATAACTGAGGGACAATCAGCTGCCGGATCAATCGTATCGTCCAGAGACCCAATGACCCAAGCGGTTTTCTCCCTGAAAGGAAAACCCATGAATGTAC
>JABDPQ010000009.1 GCA_013042695.1 Desulfobacterales bacterium
GCTTGAAGCCGTGAGGGAGGAACACTATCGCCTGGAAGATATGGCACAGTGCAGCAAGTGTGCCTATCCCCTCAAGCCCAATGTTGTGCTTTTCGGTGAGGCCGTCAGATCCATTGACGAAATTGACGAATTTATCAGTGATTGTGATTTGCTCCTCGTCGTCGGTACCTCAGCTCAGGTCTATCCTGCAGCGGGACTGCCCATGACCGTAAAACGAAACGGCGGACAGATATTTGAGTTTAATCAGGAACAGACGCTTGGCAGAGACCCTTTTCAGGGGTGGGCACAATCACTGACTATTTTTTCCAGGGAGATGTGGTTGAAATGTTGCCGCTCCTGACCAAGGCGGTGTCGCCTCTGACATGAAGAAACACTCGTTTACGGTCCTTTTTCAGGTATTTCTTCCTTTTGCCGCAGGCTATTTCCTGTCGTATATGTATCGGGTCGTCAATGCGGTGATCTCGCCTGATTTGGTCGCTGATCTTGGGCTTGGCCCATCAGCACTTGGTTTGCTGACAGCATCCTATTTCATCACCTTTGCCGCATTTCAACTGCCTCTTGGCATATTGCTTGACCGTTTCGGTCCACGACGAACTGAATCTGTTTTGTTGCTTTTTGCGGGGCTGGGCGCCTTCATTTTTTCGCAAGCAGAAAGTTTCGCCGGCTTGATACTCGGCAGGGCCCTCATTGGCTTCGGGGTCTCCGCTTGCTTGATGGCAGCCTTTAAGGCGTATACCATGTGGTTTCCTCGTGAGAAATGGCCAATGGTAAACGGCTTTCAAATGGCTTGCGGTGGTCTGGGGGCGCTTGCTGCCACTTCGCCAGTTGAAGCAGCGCTTGGTATTACAGATTGGCGCACCGTTTTTTTGGTATTGTCGCTGCTCACCGTATTAAATGGTGCGGTGATTTTTTTCATTGTTCCTGAAAAACAACAGCAGCAGCCGACAGAAACACTCGCTGCGCAACTCGATGGTATAAAGATTGTCTTCACCAGTGCAGCCTTTTGGCGTCTGGCGCCGATTACCACCATGTCTCAGGCAGCGTTTCTATCCATACAGGGACTCTGGGCCGGGCCATGGCTTCGTGATGTTGCCGGTTTTAATCGAACAGAGGTGGCAGCACTGCTTTTCTGGATCGCTGTTTCCATGATTGCCGGGTTTTTAATTCTCGGTAAAACGGCTGAAAGGCTTAACAGGCGAGCGATCTCTATTCAGGCTACTGCCGTGTCGGGTATCTGTTTGTTCATGGTAGCCCAACTCCTGGTCTTGACTATCCCGACGAGTGCAACGATACCGGTCTGGCTGGCTTTTGGTTTTTTCGGTACATCGGGCATTATTGCCTATCCTGCCTTATCCCAGGCTTTTCCAATCAATCTGTCGGGACGTGTGACAACAGCACTCAATCTGCTTGTATTTGTCAGCGCATTTGCTGGTCAGTGGGCTATTGGTGCAATCATCGCACTCTGGCCAATAGGCGAAGGAGGGCGCTATGCGGTTGCCGGCTTCAAAACGGCATTTCTTGTAATGCTTGCTTTGCAGGCCATAACACTGGCATGGTTTTTACTCACTCCTCAATTATTTCATAATGTGCAAGAGGCCTGCAAAGAGTAGTTGAATCAAAGAAAAAAGAGGATGGTTATGCAATTAGATACGTTTCGCGGTGCTGAAAAGTACGTTCTTGATCAAGAGCTTGCTAAAATTGTCACAATCTCGCGAATCTTGGAAATGCCGTTGCTCTTGAAAGGAGAGCCCGGTACCGGCAAGACGATGCTGGCCCATGCAATTGCCGATAGTCTTTCTATGCCACTTATCGTTTTAAACGTGAAATCAAGCATGAAGCTCGTCGAGGCACTCTATCAGTATGATACCCTGACCCGCCTTAACGACAGTAGATTTGGCGACTCATCACGCGATGTCAGCAGAATCAGAGACTATATTAAAATGGGCAAGATCGGCCAGGCATTCACCTCGGAAACTCGCTGTGTATTGCTGATCGATGAGATAGACAAGGCGGATACCGAATTTCAAGACGATATGCTCGATGTTCTGGATCAGATGCAGTTTGATATTATTGAGACCGATGAAGTAATTCGAGCAGTTACCAGGCCGGTGATTGTGATTACCTCCAACGCCAAGAAAGATCTCTCAGATCCGTTTTTGGGCCGCTGTAATTTTCATCATATTGCCTTTCCGGACCCCAAGATGATGCGTAAGATACTCAACGCCCACTTTCCAGATATAACCGAGAATCTCGCCAAAAATGCAATTGATACCTTCTACGATCTCAGAAGTCTTGAAGGCATAGAAAAGAAACCAGCAACGCGCGAGCTGATCAACTGGATACGAGCCCTGGAAGCTGATGCAGATTTTAAGAGTGGTGAGCTGCTCGCACGCGAGATACCCTATCTGGGGGTACTTTTCAAGAAAAGCAGCGATTACCAGAAATCATCGCAAGTGGTTATGAAGAGCCGGTTTTTCAGGAATTAATCGACGACCCATGTTTATATCTTTTTTTTATAAGCTCAGAGAAGTAGGCATTCCAGTAAGCCCAACCTCGTTTCTGACGTTTCATAAAGCAATGAACAACGGGCTGGTGCGCAGTGTCGATGATTTTTACATTGCCGCCCGTGCCATCATGGTAAAAAGCGAGAAATATTTCGATCTATATGACCGGGTATTCGCTTACTGTTTTGAGGGTGTTGAGCTGCCTGAAGATGAAGAGATCGCAGCTGACTTTTGGGCTAACTCGATGCTTGACGAGTGGTTGAAAAACCCAAAAAAAATGGCGGCTTCACTGGGCCTTGAGGAATCTGAGCTGAACCGGATGTCACCGGCTGAATTACTGGAGTATTTTAAAAAGCGGCTGGCGGACCAGAAAGGTCGTCATGATGGTGGCTCGAAATGGATCGGTACCGGCGGCACGTCACCGGTTGGCCATTCCGGCTATCATCCCGGCGGCATGCGTGTTGGCGGCCTCTCTCGCAGTAAAACAGCGGTGAAGGTTGCTGGGGAGCGGCGCTACCGTGATTATTCCGCAGATGCGCCGCTGGGCTCGAGTTCCATTGGTGAGGCACTGAAAAGATTGAGAAATCTCGTGACGCAGGGCACAAAAGATCAACTCAATATAGATGCCACCATTTATCAAACCATGAAAAATGGTGGTGAAATCGAGATGGTCTTTGACCGCAGTGTTGTCGACAGATTAAAGATCATTTTAGCTATCGATAATGGCGGCTGGTCCATGGAACCGTATGTGGAACTCGTTCAGGCTCTCTTTCATTACTCTTTGTCCCAGTTCAAGGATGTTAAAACCTATTTTTTCCATAACACTATCTATGACCTGCTCTGGGAGGATCCCGCACGTCGGCAGAAACCGGTATTGCTCGATGAATTATCTCGACGTGACCCTGAAACACGAGTGATTTATGTTGGCGATGCCAGTATGGCTCCTTATGAACTGATGGTGGCGGATGGTTCAATCTATGCCTATGAACGCAGCGGCGAACCATCCATTGAGCGCATGAAATACCTTGCTGAAACCTTTCAACACAGTGTCTGGCTCAACCCTGTTCCAGAACGAAGTTGGGGCTACACCCATACCATTGGCGTCATCCGATCAATATTTCCGATGTTTGAGCTATCTCTTGATGGATTGGAAAAGGCGGTCGATTGTTTGATGCAGAAATAGATGAGCAACTTGAGCGTCTGTCAAGCTCCATATCGGGACCGAAAATGGGCTTGCCTGGGGTACGCTCTTGCGGTAACATAGAGGCGATTATTGGTCGCAATGATTCCATTTATTCCAAGCCTGCCGTGGAGACAACATGAAGATTGAAATTGATCAGATCGCTGTAGACGAAGTACTCAGAATCCGTAAGGACAGTGGTAATCTCGAGTCACTTCAGAACTCTATTGCCGAGGTTGGCTTGATCAACCCGATTCTTATCGATGAGAAGAATAATCTTGTTGCCGGTTACAGGCGTCTCATCGCATGCAAAAATTTGGGATGGAAAGAGGTTGAGGTAACCATCATTGAAATAAAAGGTGATGAATTAAAAATGCTCGACGTCGAGGTTGCTGAGAATTTTTTCAGAAAGGATTTCACTCCGGAAGAGATTTTCACCATCGAAAAACGACGCCAGGAAATATACGAGAAGCGCAGAAAAAAAGGACTCTTCGAGCGCTTTTGGAACTGGTTGAAAAATCTGTTCAAACCCACCCAGTCGCCAGCCGATTCCCCGCCGGTTACAGAAAAGCAAACCACAGAGCAACAGGAAACACCTGCAGCCGTACCCGCTGAACCTCCAGCCGAGCAAGAGGCCGAACAACCTCAGCCAGAGTCTGCTGCAGAAGGACAAACCGCAGAACAACAAAAAACAGCTGCAGCCGCACCCCCTGAACCCCCAACCGAGCAGAAGGTCGACAAACCTCAGCCACAGTCTGCGGCAAGACCAAAACCACCGCCTCAAAGAACACCACCAAAACAGAAATCAATTTTCCCCATCTGAAAATAGGGGACACGTTTCTTGGCATCTTGCGAGGCGACAAAAGCTCTTTCGCCGCCCAAAAGACCAACCTTATCTTCTAATTTCGATGACCAGCATGTCTCTCCATCTCCCCCGTGAGTAACGATAAGAAGATATAACGAACAGGGAGACGATGAAAAACAGTACGCACCCCCACGAGTAATAGACTCCTTTTCCCAATAGCTCTATGCCAATAAAAAGCGGCAGCATAAAGCAGCATGACGAGACAATGCCCACACTCCACATGATAAAACGAGTGTCTCCAGCACCCTTTAGCACTCCTGAGAATATCATGTAAAGTGCATCAAAGAAGAGGTAGCAGGCAACAATGCGCATCAAGGTTACCCCCGTGTCAATTACCTGGTCATAGGCTGCATTCGTCTCTCCGGCCGGTATAAACAGCGTAAGTATGGTCTCGGGGGCAAATATGAATAAGATGTCGATCACTAATATATAAGCCATCAGCAGATGGATAGCACTCCAGGTGCTATGGGCTGCTCTGGTCGGCTGTCTCCTGCCCAGTGCCTGGCCCACAAGCATACTGACACCGAGTGAGGCACCCATGGAGGGCATAAAGGCAATGGCGTTAATCGAAAGAACGATATTGGTTGCCGCAAGCTCCACCGTTCCTATGCGGCCAACCATCAGAATGAATATGGTGAAGGCGAGAATATCGAGACTAAACTGCATTGAGCCAGGCACCCCGAAACGCAGCAACCTTTTCAGCAGTGCAAATTCAAAGCCCCGTTGACTGATGATGCCGAATCGCTGGTTGTGTTTTTTGGTAAAAACAAGGATTACCAGAATGAATAAGGAGATCCCTGTTGAGAGTATTGTGGCGATTCCGGCGCCGGCTATACCCATTTCCGGGAACGGCCCAAAACCAAATATGAGAGCGTAATCAAGAGGAATATTAACCAACATGGCGATTATGTTCACACTCATCACCGGCCGGGTCAAGCCTCTGCCGCTAAAAAAGGAGGAGAGTACCTGAGTTGCAACATAGAAAACTGCTCCATGGCAGAGAATTCTAAAATATATTTCTTCAAGAACACGTACTTCTGGTGCGTGACCCACCAATGCGAACAGCGGTTTGGTCAGAAAAGAAGCAATAAGCAGGAAGATTACCCATGAAAAGAAAGTAAAATAGATGCCCTGCCAGAGCACCGAGCCAATCCTTTTTGGCTGAGCAGCTCCAATGTACTGGGCAATGAAGACCCCGCAATAACTGCCGATGCCGCCAAAAAAGGCCATGAAAAGAAACGCCGTTATCCCTGCAGGAGTTGCCGCTGAAATTGCCTCGAGACTGTAATTCGAAAGGAATACGCGATCTGTAAATTCCATTACCGTTGTCGCAGATAAGCCAATAACCAGCGGAAAACATACAGCAAATACTTCCCGATATCGTTGATGCTGTCGCCAGTTCTTGAGCAATTGCATAATGGTGCGTTCCAGAGGAGGGCAATTCAGACAAAAATTACATACAATAATAAAGGGTTGTATCAATACAACATCTTGCACAAAAAGTGAACAACAGAATCTGAGAACCAACTACAGGTCATTAAAACAAGGGCAGAATGGTTTCCTGGTTAGGTGTCCTACAGGCTACAATTCTTAGTTAGAAATAGACTGTAAACTTGGTTGCCAGCGGGTAATGTACAATATCGTCGCGATTTGATGACATTTTAATAGTCATTAATATCAGGTATATAAACCAGGTTATGCAGCAAACAGCAAAATGACCAAAAATACTGATGGTGATGCCTGACATCATCGTTGGCAAATCCCTTCATTCTCTCTGTTATATAGGCGAAAATACCTACTTTGCGTATGTAAGTGTCTAGTTATATGTAATAAAATTCACCGGCACGGAGTTTGCTAGTAAAGGTTAAGACGACTTTATCATTACACCTTAACGTGAGCAGCCTATGAACTCTGTAGACGTGAAAGACCAGCCCTTGAGGATCTCTTTGAAGCGGCACCTTCTCATAGTCGGTACCGCATTGTTCTGCCTTCTCATGCCACTGAGCGGGTTACTTCTGGGAGCACAACACGAGGTCCAGGTAGAATTTTCTTTTGATGTTAATGCACTTCCAAACAAGCAGATTGCCGGTTATCGACTGTTCATGGAAGGTGAGGAAATTTGTAATCCGGGGCCTGTTGATCCGCAGAATATCACCTGTATGGTAAACGCAGAAGACGGCACCTACGATTTCACCCTTGCCGCTCGCTATGACGATGGGTCTCTGAGCCCGCATTCTGCAGCGGTTCCTTTTACGATAACATCGGAAGCTCCACCACCAGAGCCTGTCGTTGCCTTAATTACAGCAGGTCCGACTACGGGTGAGGCGCCATTTTCGGTAGACTTTAACGGTGGCAACTCCACTGGGCCTATAACGGACCACACCTGGGACTTTGGGGATGGTGTCGCGGCAAATGACATGTCTACCACACATACCTATGTGACACCTGGTACCTATACCGCAACCTTGACTGTTGCAGGAGTAGCTACAACGTCAATGGACAGTGTGATAATAGAGGTCTCAGCTCAACCGGTGCCCCCTGTGGCTACCATTTCTTCCACGTCTGCTCTTGGTGATGCTCCTCTAGTGGTAACTTTTAATGGTACCGAATCGACTGCAACCCAGATGCCGCTTTCATATCACTGGGACTTCGGAGATGGCGCAACTGCCAGTGGCCCGACAGCAAGTCACAACTACACGAACAGCGGAAACTTTACGGCTATTCTAACGGTTACCGATAGTATGGGCCTAACCGACACAGCGTCTACTCCTGTATTTGTTAACACGCCGCCTGTCGAAGAAAACCAACTACCGGTTTCATCTTTTACGCTCTCATCGAGTACGGGCGTTGCGCCACTGTTGGTGACGTTTGATGGAACTGCTTCAGATGATCCTGATGGGTCAATTTCATCTTATTTATGGACATTTGCGGATGGCTCCACTCAAGATGGTGAAACATGTCAGTGCGAATTCACTGAAGCTGGAGAATATGTGGTCTCACTTACGGTAACTGACAACAACGGAGATACAGCCGCATCCTCGCAGACCGTAACTGTTGAAGCAGAAGAGGAAATCGATCTATTTATAGAAATCAGCGAAATGCAGATAGACGGCAATTGGACCCCCGTATCTTTTAGCAAGCCATTTAATGATCCAGTCGTGATAGTGGGGCCTCCCAGTTTTAGTGATAGTGATCCAGCTACTGTAAGAGTCAGAAATGTTACTGCAAATGGTTTTGAGATCCGCATCCAGAAATGGGATTACCTTAAGAATGACCACGGTAACGAAACAGTCAGCTTCATTGCCATAGAAAAAGGAGTTTACACCTTAGAAAGCGGAGCTAAAATAGAGGCTGGTAGCTTTGAAGGGTCTGTTGATTACCAAACCATTGCATTGCAGCAATCATATGAACTCACCCCGGTTATCCTCTCTCAAGTGATGACTGAATCAGAAGCGGATGCAGTAACCGGTCGAATCAGAAATGTGAGTCAGGGATCATATGAATACAAGCTCCAGGAACAGGAATCAACGAGTAAGTCTCATCAGGCGGAAATGGTCGCTTACATTGCCTGGGAACCAGGTATTGGCGATCTCGGGGACTTTCAGTATGAAGTTGGCGTTACAGGTAAAAAGGTGACTCACAAAGGCTATACATTTACCTTTCAAACCAATTTATCTGACGTGCCTCTTTTTCTCGCTGACATGCAAACGCAGACGGGTGGAGATACCGCTGTGCTTAGGATGCTTGACATATCTAAAAGGTCCGCACGATTGAAGGTCGAAGAGGAAAAGTCAAAGGACAAAGAGGTCCGCCATTCAAAAGAAAGAGTAGGTTTTCTGGCTATAATAGGAACTGTACAACCAAGTCAGTAACAAATAGGGGACAGACCACGTTTAACTCTCCTGGGCGCGGTAGGTCCCCTATTTTGTCAAGGTTTGATGCTGTTTATGAATTAAACTTCTGTTCCCATTCGTAGTCCCGGCCCGTCACGGTATCTTCCATCCGGCGGATGCGCCGTTCCAAATCTCGGAACTTTTTCTTCAGTCGTTGAGCCGCACTTTGCGGTGAATGCACGTAACTGTCATAAAATTCCTGTTGAGTATCGTTTTCAAAAGGGCGTACCGGCTCCGGTTTCATCAGCAGCGCGGCAACCAGATAAATTCCAATGACCGGCCAGAAACCGCTGAGCAGAAATATGACAATCATGCCAGTGCGTATCCAGAACACTGAGAAGTCGAAATACTCGGCTATGCCCCGGCATACCCCCAGGATGAGTCCATCTCTGGAACGATAAATACCGCGTTTCTTGTTCACACTATATCTCATTTTCCGTCTCCGTTCTTATGTTGCTTATCCATTATAATTGTCTCCAGGGCGTCAATGCGTTGCTCCATTTTTTCAAGTCCCCGATACATCTCCTGAATCATCTCAACTTCGTCTTTATTGGCTTTTCGCCCTGAGGCTGAAAGCCCGGAGTGCCGCATTCTAACGATAACCAAGACGGTAATGCAGATGAGGCTTGCGAGGGTGACAATAGAGCCAAAGACGATGGCGACAATGATAACAGAGCTCATGGCAACTCACTTGTTCCTGGTGATTTCTTATTTGCTGGTTTCTTTGCTGTCATCGTATGCAGCCGCTTTCAGATTAGCAAGTTCTTTTTCAATATCGTCGTCTGCGGTGATGTCTTC
>JABDPQ010000031.1 GCA_013042695.1 Desulfobacterales bacterium
AGCTTAAGCTGACTGAGGAGAATGATCTGAAAGAGGAACTGGGAATCATTGATGAGGAAATTGCCAGAATATCAGCAATGATTGATCAGATGGATATGTTTTCCCAGGCTGCTTTTACACTATCAGAGTTAATCGATGTCAATAAAGTCATTGATGATATTGTACAGCTTACTAAATCGTCTCTCTTTGATGGCACAGGAACGGACATCTCTTTTAATCCAGACGATTCTCTTCCCAGAATCATGACTTCGCGGGATGCCATCAAACAGATCATGATAAATTTGTTGAAAAATGCCTCAGAGGCAATGGAGGAGGGCGGCAGAGTCAAAATCCAAACGAGAGTTGCCGCACGTAAAAAGAGAGGTGAGCCCAATGGAATTGAGATCGTTGTTTCAGACTCCGGACCAGGGCTACCCGATTCAATCAAAGCTAATCTCTTTAAGCCTTTTGTAACAACGAAAAAAGACGGACATTCAGGCCTCGGCCTGTCTATTGTCTATAAGGCCGTCAATGAACTTGGCGGAGCCGTTTCATGTTCAAGCAAACAGGGGGAAGGAACGAGTTTTGTCATCTTCTTCCCTCAAGAGAAGTAGTAAACCGAGCTGGCAGATAAAGAAAATGAGCCTTATGCCGAACATCCTTCTGGTTGACGACGAAGAACGGTTTATTAACAGCCTTGAAAGTATACTCAAGTACTATCAGTACAATTGCACAAAAGCGCTGAGCGGCAATGAGGCAATTCAGCTTCTGCAACAAAAACAATTTGACCTGGCGTTGCTTGATGTTGGGCTCCCTGATATATCTGGCTGCGATATAGCAGAATTTATTAAGAATTCCTGCCAGAATACAACCGCTATTATGCTTACAGGAATCAGCACTGTCGAGACAGCGGTGAAGGCAATGAAACAGGGTGCGTACGATTTTTTGAGTAAACCGATTAATCACGAAACGCTACTTAAAACCATAGATAAAGGACTCCAGCATAATAAGCTGATCAGAGAACTGCGGGGAAGTGAGATTCGCTTTCAGACACTCTCTGAAGCTGCATGGGAAGGAATCGTTATTCATGAAAAAGGTCGGCTTATTGAGGCCAACCATCAATTTTTCCGAATGTTCGGATACACCAAAGAAGAATTGCAGTATGGACTGTTCATCGAGTCAATTCTGCCCACTGCTTCATTACACGTGATTAAGCAGAATATTGATAACGATATTTTCGGTAGTTACCAGATTGCCGGAGTGAGAAAGGATGGTACCGAATTCCCCATAGAGACCAATTCCCGAGCGCTGCAATATATGGGACGACCGGCCCGCGTTTGTGCAATCAGGGATCTTTCTGAGCGGATCAGAGCAGAAGAGGAAAAGCTCTCCCTGCAAAAAAAGCTGGCAAAAGCCAACAAACTTAAAGCATTAGGTTTGATGGCCGGGTCTGTAGCGCATGACTTGAACAATATCTTATCAGGTATTGTCAGTTATCCGGAGTTGCTGCTTACCCAAATGGATGAGCAAGAAAAGTATTATCCGGAAATCAAAAAGATACAGGAAACGGGAAAAAGGGCAGCCGCCGTTGTTGCTGACTTAGTGGCACTGGCACGGGGAGGATTGCCGCCAACCACCGTAGAAAATATTAATGATATCATTCTGAGTCATTTAAGCTCAATTGAACACGGCGAGCGACTGGCCAGCTACCCAAACGTCGTAATCAAGACAAATCTCCAGAAAAACCTGCACAATACCTACTGTTCACCTCAACATATTCATAAAATACTGCTCAACTTGATTGGAAATGCCCTTGAGGCTGTAAAGGACAGCGGGGTAATACGCATTTCCACGCGAAATAGCAAATTCATCAATCCTCTCTCAGATGGATACAGGTCATTAGGTGCTGGAAACTATATTAAATTATGCATATCTGACAACGGTATGGGAATTTGCCAAAACGATATGGATCACATTTTTGACCCCTTTTATACCACCAAAATGATGGGAAAGAGTGGTACCGGCCTTGGGCTGTCAATAGTTTGGAATACTGTTCAGGAGCATAATGGCTGGATAGAGGTCAAAGACAACAAGCCGGGAGCGATCTTTGAGATCTACTTGCCTGCTACAAAAGACAGTCGGGCAGGCTCTGCCCAAGATATTGCCCGGAAGCGTTCATTGCAGGGAAGTGGGGAAACGATTCTGCTCATTGATGATCAACCGGAGCAGAATGAGACCATGGAGAAGCTGCTTAGTAAGTTGGGTTATAAAACCCACTCAGTAACGAGTGGTGAGGAGGGAATTACCTTCCTTGAGACACAGGGAGTCGACTTAGTTCTTTTGGATATGATGATGGGTGAGGGCTTGAGCGGACGTGAAACCTACGAAAGAATTCTCGAGGTACGACCGGGGCAAAAAGCTATCATTATCAGTGGTTATTCACGAAATGAAGATGTTTTGCAAGCCAGAGCGCTGGGTATATCAGATTTTCTCGAAAAACCAGTGACTCTGCCGAAAATCAGCCAGGCTATCAAACAGTCACTGAGCAGAAGCTAAACCAAATCTGATCTCATACGGGCAGGCACACAAACGTGGACAGGGATAGAAGACGATTTACCCGCATTTCTTTGAATGTTCCAACGATACTTTCAGTATACCGTGTCGAGGCTTATCATACAGGAAGGATCGCCAATATTAGTGCAGGAGGATGCTTTTTGCCTATCGATGAAGAGCTACCTGTGGGGGAAGAGTGTGAGGTAACAATCATGACTGGAGAAGGACTCGAGACTGAAAAAGTAACCGTTTCTGGCAAAATTGTCAGGAGCGATAAAGAAGGGGCGGGGGTCATGTTTACCGATAGTTCCTCCGATAACGGTCTTCAGTTGAAAAGGATTGTTGCTCAATACGAAGACAATCCGTAGATCAAATGCAAATGTTCATTTTGTCCAGCCCTGTGCCTCTTTTGGGTACGTCTGGCTGTTTATTGATTCCTCATTGGTGCGATTCTACGAAGATGCCATGGATTGACGATGAGCAATAACGAGACGTACCCGATCATCTTTGAGACGATCTCCAAAAAGAGTATTTAAATACATATTCAAGTGCCCTACGAATGACAGGAAAGCGCACTTCTAATACTTTTTGTGAAATGGCGTTTTCAGGCGTTTTCCCGTCTTTGCCGGCACAAGGTTTGCCGTTTACGTGTGACAACCTTATAATTTAATTGTTTAGGTTTTTTGGCAGCTTGTAGTTTAGTATGATCAGTTCATTTATTTGAGGCAGGAGTAACTATGGCAGAAAGACAGGTATCAAAAATATTCCAGCGGGCGTTTGTCTATCGTTTGGGCCGTTTTGTAATATTATTTGTTCTCATTGCAGCTGCAGCTTACAGCATCATTGCAGCTGTTTATGCCACCAAAACCATTTTTAAAGTGAAAATGAATTATGCCATGGTTCTTGAAAAATTAGGCGGCAAGCGTCAAGCGGTCACTGAGGTAGGCTGGCATGCTCGGCTGCCGCTTTTTACCAAAATAGAGCAAGAAGTTGCCTTGATGAATCAGAAATTGTATCTCGGCGGCAGTATCGAACCGATGAGAATAATCTCAAAAGAGAATGTTGCATTATGGACATCCGCTCTGCTTACCTATCGTATCAGGGACCTCAAAACCTGGGCAATTGAAAACCTGCAGCCGCTGGAGCTGTTACAAGGCGACTACGATGGCATCGTCAGGGACCTGATGCAGGCAGAACCTGTGGATCAACTCATTAGCGATCGCCAGCAGATAAAGGAGAAGATCTTCTCTGCCCTTAAATCCCGCCCCATTAATGAAGGTGGTCCAACCCTTGAAGAAAAATATGGTATCGAGATTATCAGTTTTGTACTCAAGGAGACTCGCTTCGGAGAAAAACTGGTTGAAGCTTCAGAGGAAAAAAAGAGACGGCAATTGATTGCCGAGGCTGAAAATTACGCCGCTGATCAGGAAGCAAGTAGAATAAAAAAACTCTATGCAGCGTACCTGGATAGCATCAGTATGCTGCAAAGCAAAATAGGTAAGCCAGATGGTTCCACCGACACGGCCCTATTGCAGTTTCTCGTGCAGCAAAAATGGGCTTCTGCCTATGAGAAAAATCAGACCGGACAAAATACCGTTGTGATACAGAATACCGAAAAGGTGCCGCCAATTACTCTTGCCGCCCCTGCTCAGCCAGTGAGTCCGCCAGTTCCTGAACAGGCGCAGAGATAGAGGGGGCAATACAAGGATGTCGCGACGACTGACAAAAAAAATCCGTTATATTCGTCTTACGGAAAAGCGTATAGCTGAAATCGACGAGCTTGTAGCGTCTTGGTCTTTTGAAACAAAAGAGTTTATGCGTGCCCGGTTGAACCAATATAATCCTCACCCCGGGTATTTCGGAAGGATTACCGCATTTAGCCGATGGTTTTTATTTTCTAACAGAAAGCGTGATCTGCAAATCCTGAAAAACCCACAGATACTTACTGACTGGCAAAAACGATTTGAAATCTCTGGCCAAACTGTTCCCCGGAAAGCCTGGAACAATATACTGGAAAAGGAGCTGAACGCCAAAGATCATGCCTACCTGCTGGCATTATTGGACCATGAACTTTCAGATGTGCACCTTCCCGAAGAGCTCGCACAGTTGTTTGAGAAGATATATCGGGCCCATATTCGCAAAGAATATACCAGTGATCCAGAGGTGCCGCAGGCGCCCATTATTTTATTTATCGGGACGAGCGGCAGCGGTAAAACGGCGACGGCAACCAGATCAATAGAACAAGTTTTTTTTGCCAATGAAGCTCGTCCTGAAGTTGACCTGGCCCAAAAAAAGACCAGCGTGATGTCGAACGCTCCATTCTGGCAGAGTTTGGATGAGGTTGAACCAGCACTTGCCAACGATATCGAACACAGGAAAAAATTACGCAAATATAAGACACTATCAAGAATCCCGTTAGTAAGTTTGCTGTTCAAACGCCAGATAAGCCGAAATCTCGGTGATCTGGAAGAGCAAAGCCTCGTTGTCGACTTTGCCCGTATTACTCCAAACGATTTTCAGACTGCCTTATCTGGTGAACCTGGTAATTACCTTCGTAAAGCTTTCGGCAGCCCCAAGGCAACCTGTATACGTCATCTCGAGGAGGCACATAGTGCTTTCGCCCGAAAAGAAAGCAGCGCAAGTGGCGGCGGCGTTGAGCGCCAGCAGGGTACGTTGGTTGATA
>JABDPQ010000033.1 GCA_013042695.1 Desulfobacterales bacterium
TGCTGATGGAATATGTGCTCTGCATCAGTTTCGTCTCGCTTACCCGGTTGCCAACGCTGAACTTGTCACGGGAGTCAAGCGTGACATAACCCTGCTCTCCAGGTTAAAAGACGTTAGCGGCAGCCAAATTACAGTAATGGATGTCTCCATGCACTCGAACATGGATGATCTTACTCGGCTATTAGAGGCAGATAACGACATTCTCTACATAGATCACCACTTCGCGGGTGACATTCCGCACTCCGCCCGCCTCAAACACTATATCGATCCGTCACCAGACAAATGTACTTCATTGATTGTTGATGGCATGCTTAACGGTAAATTCCGTCAGTGGGCGTTATGCGGCGCCTTTGGTGACAACTTGCATACGGTTGCTCAGGCGATTGCGGCAGAAATGTCTTTACCCGCTGAGGACACGAAAAAGCTTAGAGAAATTGGTGAGCTCATTAACTACAACGGATATGGTGCCCAGCTGCAGGATCTCTATTTTCCACCAGACCAACTTTTCCGTGTTATTGAGCATTACCGAAATCCTTTAGATTTCTATGACCAATCGAAAACACTGAAGGCACTCAAACGAGGATTCAGCAGCGATATGGATCAGGCCCTATCTCATTCGGAAATTAAAAAAATGGGTAAAAACAAGGTCTATCGATTTCCGGACAGTCCATGGGCACGAAGGGTTTCAGGAGTTTTCGCCAACCTTAAGGCTCGAGAAAATCCTGAAGGCGCTCACGCCCTCATCACCGAAAATAACGACGAGACATTACGCATCAGTGTCCGGGCACCTCTTGCCGATAGAAAAAACGCCGATACGCTCTGCCGTTCTTTTCCAAGTGGCGGAGGTCGTGCTGCTGCAGCGGGAATTAACACCTTGCCTGCACACCTGCTTGACTCTTTTTTTGAGGCGTTTACAAACACCTATGATTAATATGATTGCTTTCACAATGCCAACACCAGACGACCGCATCAGTTTCAACCAGTCCCATGCAGTTAAAAACCTTAACATTATGTCAAGGCGTTCACCCCTTGATCTGGTACTTTTCATACTCGCCCTCTTATGTTGTTTCTCAGGCCAGATTATAGCTGCTGAGCCAAAGGCAGCGGATCTTGTGGAGGATGGCCAGCTCATTGACCTATCCACTGATCACTATCAGAAATTGTTCCGCGAGCTGCAAGATAGTCATCAGTTCAATGACAAAGAACTCGTTGAGCTCTTTGAAGGCGTTACCATTAAAAAGCGTGTTCTGGAGCTCATGGATCGCCAGTGGGAAGCAAAGCCATACTATAAATACCGACCACTCTTTATTACCGCAAAGACCATTGCAACCGGAAAGAAAAAACTCGCTGCTTTCGAAGATTTGCTGAGCAGAGTCGAAGCGCGCTTTGGAGTTGATAAAGAAATTGTTATTGCCATCTGGGGCATCGAGTCTCGTTACGGAACGCACAAAGGGAGTTTTCCCGTCTTTCAAACGCTGAATACCCTTTTTGACGCCTATCCCAGGCGTTCTTCTTTTTTCAGAAAGCAACTCGTACACTTTCTCCTCTTATGCCGAGAAAATCAGATGGATCCTCTCGAAGTTAAAGGATCGTATGCCGGGGCATTTGGTCAAACCCAATTTATTCCTTCAAGTTTCCGCGAATACGCGGTCAGTTTCGATAACGATCAAAGAAGAGACGTATTCAACTCAACAGAGGACATTTTCGCCTCGATTGCCAACTACCTGCGCAGATTCCACTGGTCATTGAATGCCCCCATTTACGTTGACATCGGGCCTTCTCTGAATTCCCAGGAGTTGATTAGCGCCAACCTAAAAGGCCGCAAGGGACGAGTTGACTATCAGGTTGTCAGAAGTAGTCAAGGTGTAGATCTGCCGCAGCCACCTGAAAATCGCAAAGTATCAATCGTCGGCCTTGAGATAGCTCCATCAGATGGTGGTGGTTTCCGCTACGTGGCAGGGTACCCAAATTTTCAAGCAATTACGCAGTGGAACCATTCTAATCGTTACGCCATGGCAGTCACTGAGTTGGCCGAAGCCATAAAAGTTGATTGACCCTGTACGTGGCGATCATCAGGTCATTCTTGACAAGGCGTCTGCTTTGGCCACCTTTTTGTAGAAGGCACATCCTTGTTGTTGTGGTTCTCTGGCTACTGCTTGCCAGTTGCGCCGTGCCGCTTGGCATCGAACCTTTACCGCCAGATAAGTACCCGCACTTCATAGACGATAGCTCAAAAGACAGCCTTTTAAGAGCAATTGATCGTCAATTACATTACCTCGATACCCAAGAACCCGAGACTCAGGCACGTATTGGCTCAGAGACCATTACCTACAGCTCTCTTAGACAATCAATCGAAGGGTTTAAGGAGATAATAAAACGTGGTCTGTCCCCGTTTGAACTTAATCGGGTCATTCACAAGCACTTTACGGTATATGAGGCAGCGGGTAGAGATAAACAAAAACAGATCCTGCTGACAGGCTATTATGAACCACTGTTTGCCGGCAGTTACGATGCACGACCGCCATATATGTATCCACTTTATGCAATTCCTGATTCTTTGGTAACTGAACAAGGAGAAACACCGAGTATAACCAAAATTGGCCGCCTGACTGAACATGGAAACCTACGCCCGTATTGGTCAAGAGAGGAAATTGAGCGTAACAACCTGCTTCAGGGAAGCGAACTCGTTTATTTGCGTGATCCTCTTGATGCCTACCTTCTCCAAGTGCAGGGTTCAGGGCGAATCAAACTTCCTGATGGGAACATCCGCGCCATTCATTTTGCAGCCTCGAATGGTCTTGAATACAATAGTCTGGGAAAATTATTCGTTGATGAAGGAATCATGACTAAAGATGAAGTAAATATACCACGGATGAGGAGCTATTTTTCTGAACATCCGGAAGCTATCAAGCCTATGCTCAATCACAATCCACGATATATTTTTTTCAAATGGGGTGATGAACATGGGCCAAAAGGATCACTTGGAGAGACGCTCACTCCTGGACGCTCAATCGCCATCGATCAAACAATACTGCCCACTGGAGCTATCGGTTATCTAGTATCACGCAAGCCGGTGCTCAATAAGGAAGGTGATATCGAATACTGGGTGCCTCTTAAGCGCTTTGTTATCCCTCAGGACAGCGGTGCCGCAATCCAGGGTGCAGGTCGTGTCGATTTATTTTGGGGGCATGGAGTCTACGCAGAAGCTGCTGCTAACCATATGAAAGAAACGGGTAAACTCTATTTTTTATTACAGAAGAATTTTGAACTGCCAGAGAAAATCAGGTAAAATGGTCCATAACCGAAAAAAACCACGAGGTAAACAACGTAAGGGCCCCTATCTTTATGAAAAATCACGTAGCACCTATTACCCTGACAACCGATTTCGGCAATCAAGACGAATATGTCGGTGTCATGAAAGGGGTAATCCTTTCAATTAACACGAAAATCCCCATAGTCGACCTTGTACACACAATTGCTCCTCAAAACATTCGCCAGGCAGCGCTGATCATAAAAAATAACTACAAATATTTTCCTCATGGTACTGTTCATCTTGTCGTTGTAGATCCAGGGGTAGGCAGTTCGCGCCGCATTATTGCTTTTCAGAATAGTGGTCAAATATTTATTGGTCCAGACAACGGCATCTTCACACCATTTTTTGTCAATCAAGACCCATTTGATGTCCATATAGTCGAAAATGAAGAATTGTTTCTCAATTCCATCAGCAAGACCTTTCATGGCCGAGACATCATGGCTCCGGTTGCCGCACGACTGGCATCCGGTTTGGACATCATCGATGTCGGGCCGAAAATTGTCTCCAATGCCTGCACAATTATCAGTCTGAGAAATCCGGTTCTGCAGCGTAACGGGGTGACTGGTGAAGTAATCACCATTGATAATTTCGGCAATATCAGAACGAATATAACCCTGGCGTACCTCAGCGAGATCGATTTAGGAGAGAAACCCTGTATCACGTTGAAATCTTATACATTCGGGTTTATAGACGGCAGCTACAAAGATATAGACAGCGACATGCCCACCGGAATCATCAATAGCAGTGGAGAACTGGAAGTGTGCGTCAAGAATGGAAATGCTGCACGTTTGTTAAAAACGAACAAAGGAGAACGTGTCTTTGTGCATGGCCATCTTTCAGGCTGTCAAGGGGAAGACATCTTCGTCTAATTGTCAGAACTATCTACTCAGCGAACCAAAACGCTCCCAGAAATCGGGAAATGATTTGGCAACACACTGCTCACCATGTATTTTAACACCGGGAACACGCAGCCCGGCAACTGCCATACTCATTGCCATTCGATGGTCATTATAGGTTTCGATATCTGCCTGGTGCATGTTCGCACCGCCCTCTCCATAGACAACCATGCTATCCGGTCGTTCTTCAACCCGTACCCCAAGTTTTGCAAGCTCAGTTGAGACCGCATGAAGCCGATCACACTCTTTTATGCGCAGGTGGGCGATATTGGCAATCTCAGTTGGCCCCCGAGCAAATGCGGCCACAACGGCCAGGGTGGGAACCACATCAGGCATATTACCCATATCGACCTGTATGCCCTCAAGCACATCAGTGCCTTGCACAGTAATTCCTTGACCAGACTGCTGTACATTGCAGCCCATCCGAGCCAGTAACGGTACCAGCATCGTATCACCCTGAATCGATGGTACAGGTACATTGCTGACCGTAACCCGGCCGCCGGTTATTGCTGCTGCGGCCCAAAAATATGAGGCATTGCTGGCATCTCCTTCTATGTGATAATCACGGCCCCGGTATGTCCCCTGCTGGATTGAAAATGAGGCAAAATCCTGGGCTGATTCTACCAAAATACCAAAATCTGCCATGACCTGTATCGTCATGGCAACATATGGTTTGGACAACACTTCTCCTCGCACCTCAAGAATGGCAGGCTCTATTGCATACGGTGCAACCAGTAAAAGTGATGAGAGATATTGACTGGATTTTCCTTCCGGCAATACGGTTTTGCCGCCTTTAATACCATCTGCGAGTATACTGAGCGGGGGACAGCCGGATTGGTTGATCGACTCTATGTCCACTCCCCATCCCTGCAACGCTTCAATAAGCGGAGCAATCGGCCGCTCATGCATGCGCTCATCACCATCAATAATGAATTCTCCATGTCCGAGTGAGGCGATTGAGGTCAGAAAACGGGTAGCGGTACCATTATTTCCAAGAAAGATATCATCGCCCGGTTCCTGGATAATCCCCTTGCTGCCTTTGATATACCAACAATCCTGATCTTTGCGGACAGCAATTCCCATAGATTTCAGAGCTTGCGATGAGAAATCGGTATCATCACTGACAAGAGGGTTTTGGAGTATGCTCCTGCCATCGGCAAGCGCTGCCGCTAGCAATGCCCTTTGAGTGATGCTTTTAGAGCCAGGTACGGCAATGACTGCATCGATGTTTTCTGTGGGGATGATCTCTATCATGTACAGTTAATTGTCTGTTCTTTGAATGATGACAAACTATTTCCCGTGGTCTCTAGAACTGCCTCTCGCATGAAATCAACCTAAGCCGCCTGTCCTGTCCGGTTTATCACTGGCATCTTTTTTCAACAGTTTAATGGCCAGTCCGACAAGAAGTGAAACCAGAACAAAATCATCAATAATACCAATTCCGAGAATCCAGTCAGGCAGGAGGTCGTAAGGGGAAATCAAATAGAGCAGTGCTGCAAGTACAATTGCTTTTACACTCCAAGGAGTATCACGGTGCATGAACAGTTTAAAATACATTACACCATTTTTAACTAATCGCAGCAGAGCAGATTGTTTCATAATCTAGACAGCAAGTGCGCCAATTAAATCTCTGATGGAAGTCAGCTGCTGATCCTTTACATAATCACCTATGCCATCAACGATTTCCTCACTTACCCGAGGATTAACAAAATTTGCGGTGCCAATCTGTACGGCGGTGGCACCGGCCAGGATAAACTCCAAGGCATCTTCGGTGGTATCGATTCCGCCGATTCCTATGACTGGAATTTCGACTGTCCGAGCCACCTGGTAAACCATTCGCAGCGCTATTGGCTTAATCGCAGGACCAGACAATCCACCAATCACATTTGCCAAAACCGGTTTTCTCTTCTTCACGTCTATGGCCATGCCGATCAATGTATTGATCAAAGATATTGAGTCGGCACCACCATCCTCAACCGCTTGGGCGAGCAGCGCAATATCGGAAACATTCGGTGACAGTTTTACCATTACAGGCACATCTGCAGTCTTTTTGACTATCTCAGTCACTGCTGCAGCCATTTTAGGATCAGTCCCAAAAGCGACACCACCCTTTTTGACATTCGGGCAGGAGATGTTTACTTCGATCGCACCAATTCCCTCGACACCAACCAAACGCCTGGTTATTTCCTGATACTCCTCAAGAGAATCACCGAGGATATTAACGACAATCGGTACATTAATACCCCGAAGATAGGGTATTTTCTCAGAAATAAACCGTTCTACACCAACATTTTGTAAGCCAATGGCATTGAGCATGCCGCATGCTGTCTCCACAATTCGCGGCGGAGGATTTCCGCTTCTAGGTTCCAATGAGATTCCTTTAACAATAATGCCGCCAAGCCGGTGCAGGTTAAGCAGGTTCTCGAATTCCCTGGCATAGCCGAACGTACCCGATGCGGTCATTACGGGATTTTGCAGTTCGAGTGCACCAATATTTACTCGCAGATCAGGGTAAGAATTTTGATTTGTTACGAATTCCATACCAAATCCTCCGCCCTGAAAACCGGCCCATCAATACATACATGCACATAGCCGCCCTTGCTGCTGGGAACATTGCACCCCAAACACGCTCCCATCCCACATGCCATGACACTTTCAACAGATACCTGGCAGCCAACCTGCTTGTTTTTACAAATTCGTTGAAGAACATCAAGCATCGGGTCCGGTCCACAGGCATAGACCTGCGAGCCAATAGGCAAATCCTGAGAACTGAGCAGATCCGTTACATAGCCTTGTATACCAAATGAACCGTCGTCTGTACTGCAATGTACCGGCATACCGATCTGCTGAAAATCCTTGACAAGCGGTTCTACCTCCTCCTTGCTCCTGCC
>JABDPQ010000034.1 GCA_013042695.1 Desulfobacterales bacterium
CATCAACACTTGCGTTGTTAATATCAATCTTGCTTGCAATACTTTTTTGAATACTGGGCTCATAGGATTTCACCTTCGCATCACTACTCTTTGCCGCAAACACGTCATTTGCGCAAACGAGCATAACCAACATACAGACTGCCGAGCATACTGTTTTAAAGTGTTTCATGATGTCTCCTTTCGTTTTAAGGTGCGTTGTTTACAATTTTCTCTTTGAGCTTCTTCATCGAACATCTCAGCGGCCGGTGAGAAATGTTATCTGGCACTTTATAGCAATGATCTTACATTTTTCTGACATCATGGTTTTTTTTGATATTTTTTTTAAAAATAGAGCCTACTGAGAAGCTCTATTTTATGTTTTCTTTAATAATCCTCGTTTATTATCATTCTCTTCTGTAATAGTAGAATTTTTATTGCATATAACAGAATGGATTACGCCGTAAATATAAATTTTAGTAAAATAATTAGTGATCTGATACAATTAATTATATTGATTCTAGGCTATTATAGATTAAGATATGATTGCTTATAGTGATTTGAGGTAGTCCCCGATGCGTTATTTTTGAAAACCCGAGGGTAAACAATGTTTTCCATTTACAATAAGTGGGGACGAGAAACCTACAGCACCCTTGAAGATCTCTATCGGGTCGAAACAATTAACCCGATAAGACGAGTGAAGCGGCTTGCGACAGAGCGGAAAGACGAGGACGAAATATCTGTGCAATCGTCTTTAACCAATAAGGCGCTTAAATCATATAGCAGACTGAGCAATATTAGAAATGAAGAGGCGATACATTATGCCAACCAGATTATGAAGCGGCCCGTGATAACGGTTTTCGACACCACAACAGTGACCGACTGTTATAATCTGATAGAAGAAAAAGAAATTAGTCAACTCCCTGTGCTCAATAACGAAAACAAACCCATTGGTCTGATCACCAAGGAAAATCTTCTAAAAGTACTTCTTGTTGATAACAATACGATCAGTCATGCAGAAATTGAATCAATCAAACCGATTCTATCTCAACCGATGATTACCGCAGATCCAGAATCTGAAATAAGGCGCGTTGCCCAAGTAATGTACGACCAGCAATTGAATTGTATTCCGATCACCAATAACATAGATGTTATCATTGGAATTATCACCAGAACCGATATTATTCACGCTGTGTCAACTCACCCAGTAATTACCTTGTGGGCCTAATTCTCGGTAATTGTAAATTTTACAGCCCTTTTCAATAAAGCAATTCTCGTTTAGTTCAAAGGGTAACAAAAATAGGAGGGAATATAAGGACTTGAGTTAAAATTCAAGGGCGTAGCGTTTAATTTTTTTCAATAGACCCTGGCGAGTAATGCAGAGCAGACCTGCTGCCTGAGATTTATTCCCTTTCGTACGATGTAAAGCCTTCTTGATGAGGTCTACTTCGAGTCTTTTCGTTCCAGCCGGGATGGCAAGATCGTTATAATCTGTCTCACGCCTTCTTTTATAGCGATTATCAAAAAAAGATAATAGATCTCGGGAACAGCGATTGGGCATCATCACTTGTCCATTATCAGTTAAGGCCACAAGCCTCTCAACCTCTTTTAGCAATTGTCTGACATTTCCTGGCCAGGAGAAATTCTCGAACAACTCGAGCACTTCGACAGAAAAGCCGGCCACCTGTTTACCAAAATTTTGATTGGTCTGGGCAAGAAAATGCTGCGCCAGCGGTAAAATGTCTAATTTTCTCTCTCTCAAAGGAGGCAGTACGATCTCAACAGAAAAAAGACGAAAGAAGAGATCTTCCCTGAATCTGTTATTCTTTATCTCTACAGATAAATCGCGGTTTGAAGCACTAATGAGACGTAAATTGTATTGAACAGTGGCGCTGGTACCAAGCCGGCTGCCCTCACCTTCCTGGATGGCTCGCAGAAACTTGGGTTGGATTGATAGCGGCATTTCACCAATCTCATCAAGAAACAAGGTACCATTGCTTGACGCCTCAAAGTACCCTCGTCGGGATTGTTCTGCGCCAGTGAAGGCACCTTTCTCATGCCCAAAAAACTCGCTTTCCACGAGGCTTTCCGGAATACAAGCGCAGTTCACAGGGATGAATTGTTTATCTTTTCTATCTCCCAGTTCATGAATCATCCTGGCAATCAGTTCCTTACCTGTGCCGTTTTCGCCCTGAATAAGAACGTTAACCGGCGTATTGCTGACAATTCGTACCAGATCGAGAACTTCTCTCATGGCTGGACTTTCTGCTATGATCGTGGTGCCATGAACGATCGCCTGGTTGAGTCTTTCAACCTCTTTATCAAAATATGAAGCTATGGTTAGAATTTCCTGATTCAGGACAACTGACTCAATAGATACAGAAAGAAAGTGGGCGACCTCATCGAGTCTGCCAAGATCTTCTTCGGTAAAATCCTCGCTGCCAGCTTTATTAAGCAGCTGGATTGCTCCTGACACGCTGTTGGCTGAAATCCCCTTGATTGGAGAGCAGATAAGATTTCGACTGACGAAACCTGTTTTTTCATCTGTATCAGAATGGTAGCCGCGGTAATCCGTTAAACTATTCTCAATTCGACTCTGTCCGGACTCGATAACCTGCCCAACGATACTCCCCTCCAGTGGTGGCTCAATCTGCTTTTCTTGAAGCCCAGTCCCAAAGATCGAACATATTTTATTACTCCCTTTCTCCATGATGAAAATGGTACATCGCTCCGCATTCATCAACTCAGGTAAAATGCGGGAGTAGAAGGTAATAAACATACGATAATCCTCCACTGACCAGGAACCGGTAACCTGTGCCAGTCTATTTTTCAATATCGTCAGGTGCTTTCTTGAGAAACGGGTCTTCGGATTAGAATCTGTCATTTTGTAAATTGTGTTTACATATTGAGCCGTTTGCAAATTGATGATTTTCATTCAAAGTCAAACCATGCGAAAAATTTTTTCCGCAGGCATATAATTGATATTCCGAGGATAATAATTTAAGCATTACGTAGAGGTTGAATATAAAGGGCGCTTTGCAAGTGGCTCACATTGATAAAATCATTATTATCCAACTGATAAATAGTATGATGAGTAGGAACGTTTACCTTGTTTACACATGATACAGGCCCCATGACCCATTTGTCAAAATTCCGAGCACAAATTTATCTTGCTACAGTTGTTTTCTAACTACCCAATTGAACAATCACCAGTGATAATGTTACCGCTTGGGGTACAGCCTCG
>JABDPQ010000035.1 GCA_013042695.1 Desulfobacterales bacterium
TGCAGGACCCGTGCCTGAAACGTCTTTGACGTTCAAAACGAAGTCAACTCTTCTGTTCAAAGCCCGATTTTCTTCACTGATGTTTGGAACGATTGGTCGGTCTGAGCCGTAGCCAATGGCTGACATACGGTCAAGAGGCAGGAGCGCTCCCTGTTCGAAAAAACGTGCAACAGAGACAGCTCGTGAGATGGAGAGATCCCAATTGTCAAGGGGAGATTGATCAATAACCTGATCATCGGTATGACCTTCGATTCTCAACACCATCGGTAAAGGGCGGATTATATCGGCAACTCGACGAAGTGTTGGATACGACTGAGGAGATATGTTCGGATCTCCAGGTTTAAACAGGACGGTATCATTGACCCGCAGGATAATGGTATCGCTATCTTGTTGGACAGCCTCCATATCTTTGCCGAGTTCAAGTTTGTCAATCTTGGTTTTGAGCTCCCGATAGATTTTTGTGGTCATCTCTGTAGGAATAGGGTGGTATTTTGTTTTAGGAGGTGCCGGCAGTATCGGGATGGCAAATTCAACATGGGCTGGACGAGACTGGACGCCAAAAGCATCTTTGAGTGAACTTGATGCCTCGGTAAAGCGAACAGGATCAAGATTGGCCATGGACATGAGAAGCACAAAAAAGGTAAGAAGCAGGGTAACCAGATCGGAATAGGTTACCATCCAGGCGGGGGCGCCAGGTGCGGCTTCACCCTTCTTCTTCTTTTTAGTCTCTTCTGGCTGTTGGGTTGTTTCTTCTGACATGGCCGTACCTCATGTTACCGTTTGAAGGTGGACTCACGCAGTTTTGGAGCGATAAAAGCATGGAGTTTTTGCTCCATAATTCGGGGGTTTTCACCTGAAAGAATGGACTGCATTCCCTCAATGATAAGCGTTTTGATCAGCACTTCTGAATCTGAACGGTTTTTAAGCTTGCCTGCCATCGGTATGCAGATAACATTAGCTATGACGGCGCCATAAAAAGTGGTTAATAATGCAACAGCCATTGCCGGGCCAATTTTTGCAGGATCGTCCATCGTCTGCAACATTTGCACAAGACCAATCAAGGTACCAACCATTCCCATAGCAGGAGAATAAGCACCTATGGCTAAAAAAATATTTGCACCTTTGTCATGGCGCTGTTCGATGTATTCGATCTCAGTGTTGAGCATGCTGCGCAAGGTATCTGGCTCCTGTCCATCTACAGCCATCTGCATTGCTTTGATTAAGAATTCATCATCAACCTGCTCCATTGCTCCCTGGAGGGCAAGGATCCCTTCTTTCCGAGCTTTATTGGCAAATTCCATCAACTGAATGATCATATCATTTATTGATGATTCCTTATGAAGGATCGTTTTCTTTGCCACGTTTACTGCATCAAACAAGTCACCAAAAGGATAGTGTACAAAGGCAACCCCAATGGTACCACCAAAGACGATCATAATAGAGGGAACGTTGATGAACATTGTCAACGGACCGCCTTGAAGAATGGCCATAAGCATGAGCCCAAAGGCTGCACCCATGCCTATTATGGTTGAAAGATCCAAAAATAATCCTCCTGTGAAATCGCTCTAATACCGTTACAAGTATCGATTGTGAAGCAGCGGTGTAACCTCTTGAATTACAAATCCAAGCAAAGATCATACCAGCACATATTAATCATAGACTTTTGCGAGTAAAAACTCAAGGTTGCAATAATTTTCAGACAATATTTAGCAGGCAGGCAGAGCAAAAAAAAAGAGAGGCCAGGAATTCCGACCCCTCTTTGACATTCGTGTCAAATTAATGACAGTTTTTACCGTTTCAGGTTGATGAGTTCTCCTAAAAGTTCATCGATCGTGGTGATTATTTTTGAGTTTGCCTGAAATCCCCTTTGCACCGTAATCATTCTGACGAATTCGGTTCCCATATCAACATTTGACTGTTCCAGTGAATTAGTGAAAATTTTACCAAGTTCCGGTCCCGGTAAACCTGTGCGAGGGGTGCCTGATGATGCATTGGCTACAAACATATTGCTTCCTTTCATCATCAGTCCACCAGGATTCTGAAATTTTGCCAGTATCAGCTGGGCGATGTTGGTCTGTTCGCCGTTTGAATAAGAGGCAACCACGATGCCTTCCTCATTAATATCGACACTGGTGAGATCCCCAGCGGCAAATCCATCCTGGTCTTGCGCAATAACGGCAGAATTACTGTTAAATTGAGTGGTATCAAAAGCAATTGTTATATTGCTTGGATCTGCGCCGTTCAGCCAATCAATTGGACCAACTGCCACTGGAGCTGGAGGTGTCAGTTTTGTACCGTCAGTATCAAATGTCAACTGCGCTGCTGTACCAGTAGTGGCAGAACCAACATCAGCCCCTGTTGAATCTTGTGCAGACCAATACCAGTTCCACGTATTCGCGGCTGGGTCCTTTCGATAATACGTCGTAATCAG
>JABDPQ010000132.1 GCA_013042695.1 Desulfobacterales bacterium
CCTCGTCAAGCCCGTAGTGATCCTGATTCAAGATTTTTTCAGCCTTGGTAATGTCATAGTTGTCTTTGGTATAGACACCCCAAGGCAGTACCGTGAGCCAATCCAGATATGCCCTGGTGACATTAAATTCGGCAGATGAGGGTTCAAGGAGTTTCAATTTTTCAAGTTCTTCATTAATCTTGCCGCTGGCTTCATCTGTCAATGTCAGTTTCTTTATGCGTTTTTCAAACTTATCGATCTCACTTTGCGTATCGTCCTTGGCAATCCCAAGTTCCTTTTTAATTTCCTTCAATTGCTGCTTGAGGAAGAATTCTCGCTGCTGCTTTGAAAGACGCTCTTCAATGCGTTTGGATATATCTGCTTTGAGCTTCGATATTTCAATTTCTTTTTTCAATAATATCAATACTCTTTCAAGACGATTGAGAACTGATGTGGTCTCAAGGATTTCCTGAAGCTCTGAACCTGAGGAGGTCGTCATAGAAGCAGCAAAATCGGCAAGCGCACTGGGATCACTGACATTTATTCTCTCAAGCAGAAGTCCCAACCCCTCTTTAAATAACGGGTTAAGCGTCACCAATTCCTTGATGCAGTCAATAATAGCAACTGAATATGCTTTGAGTTCATCTCCTGATTCACGATTGTCTTCGAATCGATATTCAACCCGCGCTCGATAGACGGGCTTTTGCCTGATCAACTCTTTTACCGTAAAGCGTTCTTGTGCCTGCGCGACAAGCTGCAGAGGCTGATTTTCGGTAAGCGGTGAAACTTGTATTACTTTTGCGGCAACGCCGACTTTAAAAAAATCATCGACTGACTGAGGTGCATGGGCAACGCCGCTCTCGGTAGGTTTGACCAGCAGCAAACCAAGATATATCGGTGTAGACGTTTGCTGAGACTCAAGTATTATCTGCTGAAGTTGAGGGTCCTCGACGACAATCGGTCCCATCATTTTTGGAAACATCGGTCGGTCATATAATGGGATAATGAGAAGTGTTTCTGGCAACAGATCTCTGGCGACAACGAGCGATGTTTCTTTCTTTTGTTCCTCTACTGGTTCCTCTACGTCAACAACTCCATTAGGTGTTAAAACCGTTGGCTTTTCTGACATTCCCTCTCTTCTCCTTTTAGTGACGCAGACATGTCTCCTGCTGTCTATGGCAATTAATCACGTCGTCTGGGCTTAAAATTCCTGTTTGTTAAGATTAGTCCTGTAATTCTGTATGCTTCGGTTTCTTATACTCTATATCTCGAATGTTGTTTGGCAATAGCACTTCATCGAAACACAGGGTAAAAAATTGTCGGAAAATAGCTGCAGCAAGAAGCAATAACCAGCCTGTCAGTTAATGATTCCCAGAAAAATAATAACCGCCAGTATGACAACAAAAATAATGCCAACTGTGATACAAACTTGTGGATCTTCTTCATGCAGGTGATCGTGATTGTCCATTTTCGTCTCCATTCATTATTTTTTTTGATATACACTCATGCACTCAGGCAATATACACACCTCCATTATGCAGTAGGCTTTGAGTCAGACACCGAGGATGATGGTTCGGCTGGGGCTGATTGTGGTTCTGGCTCAGCTACTTCCTTTTCGGTTTCACTCTCTTGCTCATCTCTTTCAAGATAGGCGCCTACCATTATGAAAGTTGCCATCGGCTGAGTGATCAGAAAGGCAAACGGTAAAGAGGAGCCCAGAGACATGATCGCTACATAGATTATTGTAATAATCAGATGATCGGTAACTGGAGGTCTGAGGGCCATGTCCCATGATTTACGCAAAGCATCAAATAAACCAAGCCCTCGGTCAGTCATCAAGGGAATCAGGTAAAATGCTGCAAAGGCCACAAATCCAACGACAAGAAAACCCGGCAGTACCAGCAAGGAAAAACCAATAAATGCGGCAAGAGCTGCCAGCAGAAAAAAACCGAAAAGAGGGAGAAAAAGTCCCATCTGGGAAAACAGATCTTTTACTTCTGGAGGTCGTTGTTCCCGAATCACGCGTAATAATGAGTCAATATAACCCGCCGTGGTAACCGGTGCAAGAATTCCAAGGCTGAAGACGATGACAAGAAGCTGGACAAATGTCAAAAGCAGGATAGGCCCGATAAACTGCAAAGTGTTCTGCCAACTCGTGACAATGAGTTTTTTAAAATCCATCTGTTATCCCTCCTATTGATTTGAGCTTGGTTCATCAAAGACGATATCGAGGACTTCCTGGATAGTAGCTGCTCCAGATAATTGTAATGATGACATCTTTTTTAAACGCTCACTGTTGGAATACGGCATCAGAAAGCGATGAAATCCGAGCCGTTCCGCCTCTTTTATACGCATTTCCATGTTGCCGACGGCACGAATCTCTCCAGCAAGTCCCACTTCTCCACAGACAACCGTCTGGGCAGGCACCGGTTTTTCCAGCAGGCTCGATGCAAGAGCGCATATCATACCGAGATCCAGGGCCGGTTCATCGATTCTGATGCCTCCGGCGATATTGAGGAAAATGTCATTACCATAAAGATCCATACCGGCCTTTTTTTCAAGTACCGCGCAAAGCAGTGCCAGTCTTTGTGGGTCCGCACCAATCGCTGTTCTTCGCGCAGTACCGAGGTTTGTGGGACTCACCAGGGCTTGGACTTCAACAAGAATTGGTCTACTACCTTCCATGCTTGGTAAAACAACCGAACCGGGAACATCCAGGGGGCGCTCTGCCAGAAATATCTCAGAGGGGTTCAATACCTGCACCAGCCCCTCTTCTTTCATTTCAAAGACACCAATTTCGTTGGTCGAGCCGAAACGGTTTTTCACCGTTCGCAAGATCCTAAATGCGTGACTGCCGTCTCCCTCAAAATAGAGAACCGTATCTACCATGTGCTCGAGAATTCGGGGTCCCGCCAAGGTTCCTTCTTTAGTGACATGACCGACTAACGCCACCGGTATATTTTCACGCTTGGCAAGTTCAAGCAGACGTGCAGCGGACTCGCGTACTTGGGTAACCGAACCGGGTGCAGAGGGAAAATCGGCACTATGTAGTGTCTGGATGGAGTCAACGGCGAGCAGGCGTGGCTTCATCTCGAGAGACATGGCGATGATATTTTCTACAGAGCTCTCGGTTGCCAGATAAAGCTCGGGGCACAGAGCGGATAATCGCTTTGCTCGCAGCTTGATTTGATGGGCTGATTCCTCCCCGGAAACATACAGGACCTGCTGGCCGGACTGGGCCAGAGACGACAACATATGCAGGATAAGGGTCGACTTGCCAATACCGGGATCACCACCAATCAGAATCACTGAACCTGGTACAATGCCGCCGCCCAGCACTCGGTCTAGTTCTTCAAGGCCGGTTACCGCCCGCTTGGAATCATGGTCAGGCGCCTGCATTAAAGAAAGAGGCTTGACGAAGTCAGATCGGGAAAGAGACGCCCTCTGTGGTTTTTGATCTTCGATGAAACTGTCCCATTGACCACAATCAGGGCAGCGCCCAAGCCATTTGCCGCTCTGATAGCCACATTCCTGGCATGAAAAAATTGTTTTAATCTTTTGCTGTTTCACCGCCATAGCTGATCGCCTGCAATCACCCTTAAAAAATTTGCTTGTTTCTTTACTCCTGTTAACGAGTACCTATGGTTAGCTACACTAAATATTATGACAATTCTTGCAAAATATTTTTATCATCAGAAAGCATTTACACAAACAGCGTAATGAATAAGAGAAACCTGCATCAAAAAACCGTGAGCATCTCCTGGATTCCTCTGAGCACCTCTGTCGCATTTATCTTCAAAAAGCCATTATTGTTCGGCTGGTCACTCTTTCTTGTCCTGGCAACCATTGCCTTAACCTGGCTCGGTTTCCAGCTCACCACCGGATTTGTTGATAATCTGACAAAACCATTTTTTACCACTGCTCCGGCAACCGAATCAATCTGGGGATGGATAAAATACGGTGGCTGGCAATCATCGAAGTGGCTGTTCTTGCTCGTTTCTCGTATTCTTGCTTTCTATTTGGCCTTTTTGACCGCATACAGTCTGTCCGCTCCTCTCTATGCCTTCTTGAGCACTGCTGCAGAGAAGTTGTACAGCGGTGGTGCCTTTGAATTCGATGACGGCTTCTCGGTAAAAGGCATACTCAGAGATCTTTTGGAAGGCATAAAAATTGGTCTTTTCGGTATTATTGTAACCATGATCGCCCTGGTTATCGGGTTCATTCCTGTGATAGGTCAAATCTCGGTTTTTTTGCTCTACACCTACTACTCTGCCTTGATGTTTGTCGATTATCCATCATCGCGCAGGCGCTGGACTCTCGGCCAGAAACTATCCTGGATCAGGCAACATGGCAATCAATCTTTTCGCCTTGGCATCGTACCGGCAGCAGTAAGCATGATCCCGATCTTAAACGTGTTTTTAATGGCCCTCGTTTTTCCCCTGTTTACTGTCCATTCCACCTTGAATTTCTATACCATCGAGAAGAGCAGGCAGCGTGTTCCAGCATCAGGCAACCCAAGACCAACGCATTGATGGATGGCGGTACCATCTTTCTGCAGACGAAAAATCCGAGGTCATACAAGCTCAGCCATTACAGTGTTTGCCACCCTGAAGCCACGTGGAGTCAACCTCAAATAGCCGTGAGAATACTCCAGAAATCCCCCTTGAACGAGTTTTGGTAAATGTGTCCCATAGACCTCGGCCAGGCTTATTCCGTATCGCTCAAAAAGACGGTGCTCTGAGACGCCTTTTACCAGTCGCAGCCCAATCACCACACTTTCCCGAAACGATGCCTCGCAATCGAGCTTTTCACGTTGCACAATGACATCTTTTTCCTGTTCAATCTTCACACAATAGGACAACGGGTCTTCAACACTTTTGCTGCGAATTCCCTCAGCATAGCCAACAGCTCCGGCACCGCAGGCGAGGTATTCTTCATTGTGCCAATACACAAGGTTATGTCGGCACCTGAATCCTGGCTTGGCATAATTTGAGATCTCATAACGTGAGAATGCGTGTTTCTCACATAATAGTTCAGTCACCTCATCCATTTCCACGATGGCGTCCTCGTCGGGAAGCGCGAGCTGATTTTTCTGCAAACGTCTGTAAAATTCCGTTTCCTTTTCAATGGTCAGCTGATAGAGGGAGAGATGCTCCGGTTCGCAGGTAAATGCCTGTTCCAGATTCTGCTGCCAGGCCTCCGGGCTTTGACTCGGAAGCCCATACATCAGATCCAGGCTGATATTATCAAAACCAGCATGTCGGGCATTCTCGACTGCCCTCATCCCTTCAGCAGAATTATGCGCTCTGTCGAGCTCCAACAAATCCTGCTCCAAAAACGATTGTATGCCAAAGGAAATTCGGTTTAACCCACTGTCTCGCAGGATTTGTAAGTCAGCTACATCGATAGTTCCAGGATTTGCCTCAATGGAGATCTCAGCATCAGGTTCAAAGCCATATACCTGATCGCACATATCTATGATTTCAGATAATTGCTTGGCTCTCAGAACTGTTGGTGTACCGCCGCCAATAAACAAGGTTGCAAGTGGAGTGCCTTGTTGTTTTCTGTGATGAGTCCTGATCTCTTTTTGAAGGGCTGTACAATAACGTCCATGGAGGGACTGCATCCCTGCAAATGACGAAAACGAGCAGTAGAAACATTTACTTTTACAAAAC
>JABDPQ010000050.1 GCA_013042695.1 Desulfobacterales bacterium
TATCAAAGTTAAGTTGAACAAGAATCTATAGGTTGCTTAGAAGCAGGTAACTGACTGTAATTCCGGATAGGGTATTCGCAGCAACTGAGAGTTGAACTTAGCATTGCCGAACCGAAGGTTAAAAATCTTGCGTTTTCATTAGCTTGAGGTTTTTCCTGACAGGTTCTTTTCCGTGACTGAGCATTATTCCTAATATTGCCAAGACGAAGCTGATCAAAATTGTTCTCAGCGCCGCCGAAGTTATTCCCTTTATTTTTCGAGTTCCTCATGGGGCAATCAGGTTGAGGTTACTTCTACCAACATCTATTTCACTCAATCTTACACCCCACTCGTATTCTGCTCCCAGCAAGTCGCTTTAAAATTCTGTCCGAGTATCACAGAGGTATTGTTTATTTAAGAGGGGGAGCCCCCCCTGGAGGCATGGGGGGGCTATGGTCAAGTAGGACTTGCGGCCGTTGCAGCTACTCACCCACTGGTTGGCAATAACCAATTTCTGTCCCGAGCGGGACTCTCGAGGTTGTGGATTTATCTCGGCACGACAGGTAGAACCTACACATTTTGTATGCGCCTATAGATTGATACTGCTATAAGCAATCTTTATTTAAGCCTTCTGCCACATCAGTCCATTTACCGGTTAGGGATAGTGACTAAATTATAAATGCAAATTTCTAATCTCGTACACTTCTTCAAAAATCTAACAGCGACTTTATGTCGCATAACGAAGGAGGAAAATATCATGAGATTACCATTAAGAAATTCGCTGGCGTTGATCATTGTTATTGCTATATCGCTAATCGTCGCAATTGGCGCTGCAAGCGGAGAGGAGTTTATCCCTCCTGCTCCAGATAGCAAGACGTTGTCTGTTAACGATGGTGGCCCTGATGGATGTGACTCGAGCCGATTCAAATGTGTGATGGAGGGAAAAGCAGTTTTAGATAAGCAGACAGGGCTAACCTGGGCAAGAAATGCCAATATTTTAGGAATGGCTGTCCCCTATGAAGAGGCTGCGAAATTATGTGAAATTATAGAGATAGGGGGAAAAAACGACTGGCGACTACCAACTAGAGATGAACTAATAGTCCTATTAGACACAAGCAAATCAAGTCCAGCCCTTCCTGAAGGACATCCTTTTACAAATGTGTTGGTAAATGTAGGTAACTGTGATTATTGGACTTGCTCAGAGTGCGAAGGTGACAGCAAAAGCGCTTGGATGGTGCGGATGACGTCCGGCACCGTAATGGATAGCTACAAAATCATGAACGCCGGCATATGGCCGGTACGTAACGACAATTAGGCAAGCCCAGCCTCTGTGGCAGTTTCACCTCTCATCCTACCACAATACCCAATTGCCGTACATGCCCAATAATATAGAAAGCCACAGACATTCTAGATTACCAGCACAGTACCACATCGTCCCATTTACCCCTTAGATCTGGTGACTAAGTTTTCTGTATCCACCTTTACGGTCACTTCGTGGGGTAGCCATGGTTGATGGCAAACGAATACTTCAAATCATAGCACTGATTTGTACTGCTATATGGATGTCCATGATTGCTCACAAAGGCTACAACGATATTTCTATTATAATTAGAGAGAATCCAGATGATTGGGGACCAGCTATAGGTAGATATTTATTTGATAATTGGGCGGGTGGCAAAGAAGGTGGAAGATTATAGATACAGGAATAGTATTAACCATTAGGATTGTTGAGGAATTTATATCTTAGGAATGGCAATCATCGTTTTGGCTTGCTATCTCTGACAAAGTCAACTTTCCAAGCTGTAAATGCATTTGACTTAGGATCATAGCCAAATAGCTTTTTTGTGTCGGACAAATCTAATCTTTTAAATCTATTATCGGATATACCGTGAGCGATAATAAAGGGGGTGCCAGAAAGATCAGCATCTATCGAGTTGACAATTAATGAACATATGTCCTCTGGTTCAGCCCAAGCACTCATATCCCGAGAGTTTAACCTATCCCATTCATGCTGATATTGAAAAGCACCTATCCGAATGGCAACGGCTTCTATGTCCAATTGATACGCATAATAGGCTGCTAAAGCTTCACCATATGCTTTGCTTACCCCATAAAGGTTCTTGGGTCTTGGAGGCATATCTGTTCGGACCTGCACGTCTAACGGGTATCCCTCTATTGCCTGCGCACTACTGGCATAAATTACCCGCTTGACACCGGTTTCTGACGCTGCTTGAAATATGTTGTATGTACCGACAATATTGATTGGCAATACTTTCTCAAATGGGGAATCAGCGGATGCGACACCTGCAAGGTGAATGATCGTGTCTATTCCATCACACGCAGTTTTGCATGAAGAAAAATCAGTAACATCAATCCTTATTCCACGATCCTCAATTATATCAAGATCGGCTAAACGGAGCTTATAATCTCTCTCTATGTTATCAATGTATTCAACAAGAGCTGTTCCAACTCTGCCATTTGCCCCAGTGATTAGTACCTGTTTTGACATTTCATGCCCCATGTTGTTGTAATAAAATCAAAAGAATACATATTCTTGATCA
Organism: Desulfobacterales bacterium; assembly: GCA_013042695.1. Lineage (GTDB taxonomy): Bacteria > Desulfobacterota > Desulfobulbia > Desulfobulbales > Desulfocapsaceae > JABDPQ01. The sequence continues at coordinate 2,541 of JABDPQ010000050.1, forward strand.
AGTTATAACCGTTAGTCAGTAGCCAGAGTCTTGTATCACAGTTGCACTTACTAGTCCAGGGAGAGTCTTTGATTCAAAGTTGAAAGGAAGGATGAATCATATTCCAGTGAAGTGATGATTTTACCAAACCGACAGGGATCCTTTCTGAGATGAAGGTGTTTCTGAAGGGATTCAGGAAACACAGGATTGTTGACCTTCGATCTGGTAATGTTAAGTTAAATCAGGTGCTAAGGCTCAAGATGCTGTAGGCGGGAATGCTACGGGAGAATCCTTTTAACGATAATTCTCCCAATGATTGCACTTCAATGAGATTGTCAATCCTCGAGTAGGTCTTCCTGTCAATGACTATTTGTCCTCCTTTTGCTTCACCGGAAAGTCTGGCAGCCAGGTTGGGCACGTTGCCAATTACACCATACTCCAATCGGCCCTCGAACCCTAGAATACCTAGAGTGGCAAAACCTGTTGTGAGCCCTATTCCAACATCCAAATTGTAACCTTTTCTATGCCACTCCGGTCGAATTTCTCCCACTCTCTGTTGCACCTCAAGACTCATTCTCACAGCCAATTCTATATGATTATTCTGAGGACGTGGATCATTAAAGAAGATCATGATCCCATCACCGGCAAAGTGTTCCAGGGTTCCCCCATACTTGTCAATCAACTTACCCACCGCTTCATGATATTCTCGGAGAACCTGCATCACTTCTTCAGGCTCATGACTATCCGAAAAATTGGTGAATCCTCTGAGATCAATAAAAACAGAGGTTATTTCTTTCCTGTGCGTCTGAAATGGATCAACAACATCTGATTTTAATATCGCTTCAGATACTGTTGGCGGCAGAAAGTGTTTGATCCGATTAATTCGTTCCAACTCACTTACTTGGCTTTTCACCTTATCTTCCAGAGATTTGTTCAATTCCTCCAGCTCTTTTCTTGTCTTTTCAAGTGCTCGGTTAGATTCAGTAATCTCTCTGGTTCTGCTTGCAACTTTATCCTCAAGGTTTGCGTGGCTATCCTGGATAGCTTTTGCCATGTTATTAAATTCATTTGAGACAATTTCAAATTCGTCACCAGTCTTCACATTAAACCGATAGCTTAAATCACCCACACCGATTGATTCAGCCCCTTGCCTTAGAACTTCCAAAGGCCGCAAAACCTTACGTATGAGTAGAGCACTCGCAATAAAAGTCATAGCGAGACCGAAAAGGAGCAGAGCCGATGTTCTGAAAAGGGAGTCAAAAAACTTATCGAAAGCTTCTTTCATTGGTTGTTCTATAACCACCAACCAATCAAGTTTGGGAATTAGAGTAAATGAACTTAAAACCTTTTCACCTTTCAAATTGGTGGTCACTAAGGTTGATGATTCTTCTTCCGATTGATCTTGGTTGTTTTCGAAAAATCCCCTCTGCACTTGATCTAATGAAGAGAGGTCTGGTCGTTGTAATACTAAACTGATTGAAGGATGGGCTATTAGGTCACCGTACCGGGAAACAATATACGCATAGCCATCATTACCGAACTGAATTTTAGAAATCAAATCCCAAATGTATTTGAGATTTACCTGAGATTGAAGCACTCCTATGAATTCTCCTGCATATCGTTCGATAGGTATGGTTATTGACATATATGGCTCTGATTCATGGACAAAGAATACGCTGCCATAGAAAGTTTCGCCATTTATGGCTTTATCGAAAGCATTTGTGCTGCTGATACTTTGTTTGTTTCTCAGCACTACTGACCTGACTCGGGATACGTGTTCATAAACTACTCCATTGGCATCTGTTGCAAATGCCTCGTTCACAGGAGCTGATATTTTGAGTAGCTTATTTAATTGAAAATCAATATCAGGCGATAACCCGTGTGCAATAATCTCACGATTCAAGGTCACAGCCCACATACTTATCTCTATCTCTTCTATGAACTGTTCAACCTTAAGGGCCGCATTATTGGCGATTTCTTGCTGTAGGAGAGATGTCTGTTCCCTGATATCTGACAAGTGGTAGTAGATCCCAATTAGACCGCTTGCCAAAATGCCAAGACCTACAAGAAGAAAGGAGACGAGAAAATAGCTCCTGATTAATCGGCGCTTTCCCTGGCCTACGATTGGTGCGGATGATTTCAATGTTTTCTGCTGGCTTTTCATACACGATTTAGTTCGTTAACCAGCAGAAAACATCGAGAATTCATCATATGCTCTTCATTGAATAACTTTGGTTGCCTGTAAGAGAAATTCTGGCGGAAGGGTGAGGTTAATCTTCTCGGCCGTTTCTAGATTGACAACGAGGTCAAACTCTGATGGCCGTTCGACAGGTAAATCTGAGGGCTTTGCACCATCCAAGATTTTTCCTACGTAATTTCCCAAGCGAGCGAATAATCTTACTGGATCAGGACCATAGGACATAAGGATGCCTGAACCAACAAAACCGGCATGGTTAAAATTTGTTGGTATTTTATTGGTGATAGCATAGTCCGCAATTTGCGTTCGATTAGCCGTAAATAATGTGTCACCAAAGTTGATAAGAGCATCGGGTTTTTCACTACTCATCGTCTCAAAAGCTCTGTCAATGTCGCCCTGATTTTGAGCATCCAATGGGATAATAGATAGCCCCATATTCGCAGCCGTATTCTTTATTTCTTTCAGAGAAAGTTGATGGGACTTGATTTTTGGATTCCAAAGGACCCCAATTTGTGAGGCTGAAGGAGCAATTAGCTTCAATAACTCCAAACGCTTGCTATGAAATTCCGAACCAGTCATAAGGGTCATCC
>JABDPQ010000061.1 GCA_013042695.1 Desulfobacterales bacterium
TCTAAATCGAGATTGAATTCCTCGTCCGTCTGAACAACCTTGCCAACGCCTCCATGGTTATCAACATAGAAGCTGTACTCGACGAAATAGGGGGCAAGCAGGATGACCTCTTCACCAGGGTTTAATAATGCTTTCATGGTAACATTAAGTGCTCCTGCAGCGCCGCAAGTCATCAGCATGTCTCCATGATTGACCGTTACACCCTGTTCTGCAGACATTCGTGCAGCGATAGCCTCACGTACCCAGGGAAGCCCGCCGTTTGGCATATATGAATGCTGTCCCGGAGAGCTGTCCTGTGCGGTTTCAAGAAGGATCTCTCGGAACTGCGCAGGGGGTGGTACATCAGGGTTACCAAGACTAAAATCAAAAACATTTTCATTGCCGAACGTTGCTTTCAGTCGGGCACCTTCTTCAAACATTTTTCTTATCCAGGATGATTTTACACTGAAGTTTTTCATTTTTTCTGAAACGGCCATGATCAGTCTCTCCTGTGTCTGGTAATGGTTATGCAATTTGTTAAACAGGCATTAAACTCATTGGATCAATCTGCATATTTTTTCTTAAAATAATCGTAAGCAGCATTAATCTCTTTCATCTTTTCTTCGGCGATGCCTTTAAACTCAACTCCGAGATGAGCAACTTTATCCGGGTGATATTTCATGCTTAATTGACGATAAGCCTTTTTAATGGTCTCCATATCAGTTCCGGGGTCGAGCCCGAGTGTTGCATAGTATCTCCCGGCATTTTCTTCAGAAGTTGCTGTCGCGCGCTGCCTATGATACTGATACTTGGCTTCTATCGTTCTTTGGTCATATGCTGATATTTCCAGAAAAGTAGCTATCTGCCGGGCTTTTTGTAGTTCATTTTCCGGAACAGGGTCTTTTAGGTAAACGATCTGGTAGATCAGTTCCAGCAGGATTAAACGGGGTTCGTAGGCAAAGGTCGAACGGAATTCCTGGAGCAGTGATTCCAGTGTTTCTGTTGAGCTCGTGGCCTCTTTAATAACGTTTTTAACCCAAGCCATCTGGGTTTGATTGTATCTTAGATTTTGCTGGAAAAATCGCTGAATAGTTTGTACTTCATCTCGTGATACATGATCGTCCAGCTGGGCAATTTTCACAAGAATATGGACCAGCAACCAGACAAATCGATTGTGGCTTTCAGTCTGGGAGGATTCGTAAACAGAAACCTGCTTTTGCATCCAATAGGTGAACCCCCAGAACAGGGCAACAAAGAGGAGAATTCCTGCAATTCCTGAGAAAAACAGAAATCCAAGAAGATTTATCAGGGCAGGGGCTCCGCCTGTTACAAGCACGAGCAGAGCAACAATCAGAAGACATCCTCCGCAGCCTGGAGGCTGCTGGCGCTGGTATCTCATCAGTTTACGTTAGAAGTATAAAAGTTTTATGAATAATTCGAATGTGGTTCAAAAAGCGCTTCAACAAATTCATCAGCATTAAAATCACGTAAATCATCAACCTGTTCTCCAACCCCGATGAAGCGTATAGGGGTCTTTAACTCCTTGGCAATGTTGGCGACAATGCCTCCTTTGGCAGTCCCATCAAGTTTTGTCAAGGCAATGCCGGTAATTTCAACAGCTTCATTGAAAAGGAGTGCCTGGGATATACCGTTTTGTCCTGTGGTCGCATCGATGACAAGAAGTATTTCATGCGGTGCCCCTTGAAGTTGTTTGCCCATGACCCGCTTGATTTTTTTAAGTTCCTCCATCAGGTTGGCTTTGGTATGCAGCCTACCGGCGGTATCGACAAGCACAACGTCATATGATTTTTTTCTGGCGACGGCTAGGGCATCAAAGACGACGGAAGAAGGGTCTGCACCTTCCTGCTGGGCGAAGACTTCAATGTTGTTTCTCTCTCCCCATATTTTAAGTTGTGAGACAGCAGCAGCTCGGAACGTGTCGGCAGCAACGAGCAGGACTGATTGCTCGGAGTTTATGAACTTTCTGGCAATCTTGCCGATAGTTGTTGTTTTTCCAACGCCATTTACCCCGACAACCATAACTACAAACGGCCCCTCTTCGGGCATTACCAGATCATCTGGCTGATTATGGTCAACAATGATTGCTTTGATC
>JABDPQ010000068.1 GCA_013042695.1 Desulfobacterales bacterium
GAGCATATTTTTGAACCATTTTTCAGCACTAAAACTGAAGTTGAAGGCACCGGCTTGGGTCTTTATGTATCCTACATGATAATAAATAAGCACAATGGTGAAATTTTAATTGAAAGTGAAAAAGGAACAGGAAGTATATTTACGATCAGCCTTCCAGTAGAAACCTGAACCATATAGGAGATAGACCAAGACGGAGAATATCTTCCCATTGGTAATTTAAATCACATTGCCTGTTTCCTGTTTTAGAGCTTCCTGATCAGATAATTTCAACGACTCTATTATCTAAGTCTTAGATGTTTTCTTCGCCCATCATCAATTTTATATTGCTCGGCTATTGAACGAATGGAAACCATCACTTTCACATGACAGCTCTGTCAACCTCTGGTTCTTCAGTCTGTTGAAGAAGTCTAAATAGATGAAATTAAATCCGTCATCATTGCAGTAAAGTTTGGGCTCATATATAAAAAGGTTCTCGCTCGTCTCTACCCATTTCTTGTAATGGTCAACAGGCATTCCTTTGGAAAACTCATATTCGACATTTTCAAGTAGGATTTTATAAGGAATTGGCAGGTACCACGCTTTGACAGGGCTTTTTTCAGTCTCACCCAAACCCTTGTAGTCGCTGATGGTACGAATGGTGCCGGCAATGAAGGTTTGTAACATGCGGTTTCGATATATCTCTTTCTCCAGCTTTTTGTTTAGCCTGTAAACAATGCTGAGCATAATTGCAGCGAAAATAAGTATGGCCGTTATAGCGATCATGGTCACGGCGAAATTAGTAGTAAGTGTCTGGGGATTCATGCGTGCTCCTTTTTTATCGGAATGACACCTAATCAACTGTCACTCAAAATAAATGCCTACGAGACTGAGCTTGAGAGGATGATTTTCCAGCTAGTCAGGAAAATTAGCAGAATATGTTTTCTTATGTTTGTCGTTTGATTGTCCGAGCTTAGGCTTCACTGCCCTTTTGATAGACCACATTACACGCATGAAAATAACCCAACCTGCATACCCAAGACACAAGAGGGCAAATCCGTATGTAAAAAAATCCTCGGAAACATACAGGATGAATAATCCTGCTAGTCCAATGGCGAAGGGTTTGAGGAAATACAGTGGGTAGGGCAGCCAAATCTTTTTCATAACCTTACCTCCCTATTGGCTGTTAGGGTAACGTTCAGGTTATCTAATTTTCCCTTAAGATAAGCGAATTGTCAAAAAAAATACAAAATGTGGTTGCTGGTGCAAAGGGTACCATGTGAAATATCATCAATAGGAGAGTACTCGAGATATTTAGGGGTATAGATTTTCTGTGAATCAAGCTATGATTTAATATGTATCTGCCCAATCTTATCAGAATTATGAATCTATTAGGCCAAAATCACCGGTTAAGCAATGGTTATGCTCCATAAGAGATCTGGCAAACGCAGCAATGATTGACAACCCTAAAGATCTAAGGGGACGTGCAGTGCACGCAGTATGGGCGGCGCTCGCCGTTGTCGTCACTCTTTTCATGATCTTCACAATAAACCAGGGACATCCCCCTCTTGTTGTCTTCTTTCCGCTGGTTGTTCTCATTTGGATTACAGGACACCTTGGCATCTGGTGTGTTGTGAGGCTTGTTGCCAAGGGTAGGGGTGTTGCTACCGAATCCGGAAGTCAAGGCAGATCATGGTCAGTTGGTTTCTGGCTCGCTGTAATTGGTACAGGCGTTCTCACATCGGCAGGAGTGTTCCAACTTATAGTAACAGTTTACCTGGGCAGGTTGTATCCATATCACTATGTTAATCTTTGGAGCGTCATGCTGCTCATAAAAGTTGTTCACGCGGCATGTTTCGTGGGCTTGTTGTTGCGCCAGAGGTGGTCTCGTCTCACTAGCGCGCTACTGGCGTTTGGGTGGACGATGTTAATGGCATTGCAGATAGCAGAGCATCTTCCCCCAAGGGCTCCTACGAGCCTCACAGAACTAATGATTGCCTTCGGGATAATGGTATCTCTATTCACACTCGGTATTCACCTTATTGTTTCACCTAAAGTGAAGTCATTTCTGAGAAATTGAGAATGTATATCTAAATCATCTGAGATGACGGTGTTAAGATCCAACCAGGTTAACTTTCAACGTCAGGGTTTAGCTCATTACGCATTTAAAAACTGTAACTTTAAAAGAGGTTACGCAGGCCGGAAATAATATTGACCATAATCGCAGCTAACATAGTAACACCAAAGTAAAATCGATATACTATCTCGAAACACTATTTTTTTTAAAAATAGGGAGTTGAGGAAGCAATGAGACAATTCAGATCAATTTTCTTACCTTCTATCATCATCGTATTAATTATCGGTTTCTGGTATAGCCCAGATTTTACAACCATCTCAGCAGGTGTATCAATATTTTTATTCGGGATGTATTTTCTGGAACAAGGGTTCAATGCATTCACAGGAGGCCTATTAGAAAAGCTCCTTGCAAAATCCACTGATACACTATTGAAAAGTATCGGTTTTGGCGTAGTTTCAACAACTATCATGCAGTCCAGTTCTCTGGTTTCTGTCATCTCAATCTCTTTTATCAGTGCGGGTTTGATTACCCTTGCTGCAGGTATCGGCATTATATTTGGTGCAAACCTAGGCACGACCACCGGCGCCTGGCTTGTTGCGGCATTTGGCATGAAAGTAAAGATCTCCGCCTATGCGATGCCGATGTTGGTGTTCGGATTAATTTTTACTTTTCAAAAATCAAAACATCTGCGTGGCTTTGGTTACATCCTTACCGGGTTGGGTTTTCTCTTTCTGGGCATTCACTACATGAAAGAGGGCTTTGAAGCATTCAAAGATCAAATTCATCTTGCCGAATATGCAGTTCCCGGATTTAAAGGGCTGATAATTTATACCTTGATTGGCATGGCTGCCACGGTGATCATGCAGTCCAGTCATGCAACAATGGTATTGATCATTACTGCCTTATCATTGGGCCATGTAACCTACGAAAATGCGATTGCTTTGGCGATCGGGGCAAACATAGGCACAACTATCACGGCAATCATCGGTTCGCTCAGCTCAAATTATCAGGGTAAACAACTGGCTGCTGCACATCTGATCTTTAACTTTGTCACAGCTGCGATCGCTATTGCCGGCATCAATGTGATTATCTCCATTGTAGACTACATCAGTGCTGTTGTGGGCATAGCAGATCAGGATTACACTTTGAAATTAGCTGTATTTCACACGGTGTTTAATTTGATCGGCGTGTTGGTGATGTCCCCGTTTGTACCCACGCTGGTTCGTTTTCTGGAAAAGGTAATTAAACCCAGAAGACGTGAAGAGACCGAACCTCACTTCCTGAATGACGCCGTATTGGATTTTCCAGATACCCTGTTGCAAGCCGTTCGCAATGAAATTATTCATCTTTATAACAATACCGCTCTTTTGTTTATCAACGGCTTGCACATGGAAACAGCCATGCTCGAAAAAGGTAAGAATTTAAAATGGGAAATTCGTTACGATCAAAAAATCGTTGATTATGATTTTGAAGATCGTTATCAAGCAAAAATTAAACCGCTATTCGCTGCGATCATTGAATTTATTGGCAGAGGACAGGGGGAAGTTCCGGCAGAAAGACAATCTCAACTTTTTGAGCTTCGTCTTGCCTGTTTAAAATTATCTGAAAGCATTAAAGCGGTTGATGGTCTAAGAAACAATATGACCAAACATTTCAAATCGGACAATGAGATCATTCGCCATGAATACAATCAAATGCGAATTCATATCGCTTCTGTAATCAAAGAAATGAATAAAATGGCAAGGGAGAAAGACAAGGACATCAAGATTATATCGAGCCTGGATAAGTTCCGCGGAAAAATTAAGAAATACAAGAAAAAGACCAATACCAGACTGGATAAACTGATTAGAAACGGTGAGATTGATTCATATACTGCAACCTCCATCCTGAATGACTGCAGCTTTACCGAAGATGCGGTTAAAGGCTTACTTGACGCTGGTAAGATTCTGTACTCTACTCGAGATATCGAACTTGAAGATGCGGATGAAATGTTGTCACTGAGTGATAAAGAAGAAGATGATGAAGCCAACACCGTCCTCTTGGAGAAGGAGTAAACCGGGGAAACTGCAATAATGAGAATTCGTGCAGGAAGCGTGGATTGAAGCTAATCAATCAAACGGGGGAAAATCACTCAGGAACTGGAGAGAATATTCTTTGTCAATTGATATAACTGAGTAGATTCAGGGAAGAAAGAAATGGGGGTAGGTCCCGACTCTTGTAGAAATGTGACCTGCCCCCTAACAAGCTAAATTATTTTTTCTTCTTATTCTTCTTATCCTTCTTTTTGGCTTTCTTCTTGGCCTTTTTTACATCCTTGGCTTTGCATTCTTTCTTTTTACATTTTTTCTTTTTCTTCTCCTCGTCTTTCTTTGCCATGGCAACCCCTCCAAATTAGTGTGAACGATGGCTTGTATTAACCATCATTGATACGACAGATTCTAACACATGAGTAGGCTGAGGCAACCCCCCAAAAAGTTGTACAAGGGTTGTAGCTCGA
>JABDPQ010000069.1 GCA_013042695.1 Desulfobacterales bacterium
GAGTAAGTGGGGGTCTGAGCACCGACCAGCCCAGCAGCACAGGACGGTACAGCATGCCATTAAAGAAAAGTATATGCAACCAGGCCAGACCGTAGCCAAGCACAAAGGCGCTCAGCGAAACGACAACAGACTCCCAAAATCTTAGTGTCATCACATCGCCTGTCTGCCAGCCGACAGCCTTGAGGATGCCAACCTCCCTGCGCTGGTCAGGAGAGAGTCCGGAAGCCTTGTCCCAGGCAAGAATCACAAAGGCGGCGATGGCACCAAAAAGACAGGCAAGTCCTACTCCGCTACGCCAGCCAAAGGCGGCACGATAGGTCTTCGCCACCTGCCTTTTGGTAATGACCCGAGATCCATCAATGTTCTCCGAGATCTTTCTGGCGATAGTATCTATTTCGGCAGGATTGACCACACTGACCAGGAGGTCGGTGACTTCAAAAGATCTCATGCCAAAGAGATCTCGTGCTGCCTCAATGTGCATAACAAGTAAATCATCTGAAACCATTGCTGTATTCTGGCTGAACTCTCCTACTCTCTGAAAGGCTTTGAGACTCAAATCAGGCCGAAACAATGAGAAATTACGACGCCCTCCCAGCATCAGTTGAGCAGTTACCGATTGACCAATAACCACTGGTTCACTGTTGTACGAGCGATCTATTTCAGCACCATATTTAATACCAAGGCCAGCCATTTCGGTATCGGTAGTAAACCGGTCATCGCCGATGACCGTGTAATTCGCACCGTTTGATTCATCGAAATAATAGCCCCATACCCGTGGGTGTATGGAAGCAATTCCGAAAATATTATCGAGTTCGTTTATGACTGCGGCATCAATTGAAACCTGGCGTCCTGCCGTCATCTGTTGGACAATAATGTCTGGAACCGATGTCATCAGTTCCTGGGTAGATCGGTCTAATCCGCTCACCACCAGCCTGAACGAGGCAATCATAAAAATGACCAAACTGAAAACGACCACTATCCCAAGGTTCTTGAGGCGGTTGCGCCACAAGCTGGAAAGTGCATAATCTAAAATGTTTTGTTGTCTGCCTAAGAAAAAAGGAACCATCAGTCTACCGGTACCCAAAATGAACCGCTGGGGAAATGTTCAATGGCGCCCGGATGATCCATGTAGGGTGAAACTGGATCGGAAACGGATAGATGCCTGATGTAACGGGCCTCGCTGGCAATACAAACATCACTCAAACCAAATCGCTTGACCAGCAGACGCATCTGTTGTTCACCTGCCCTGAGATTGCTCATCTGCACCCCGGCCACATACTGCATAGCCAGATGCGCTGTCAGACCCAGAGAAATCGCCATGAAAAAGAGTATTGAGGGTCTCATGCCAGTTTATTTCTTCATGCCTTTTTTCTTCATTTTCATCATATGTTTCTTTTTCATGGCCATGATCATCTCTGCATCAAGATCCTCGAAACGCAAAACCTTTGTCCCCTTGTGATCTTTGAGAAAATTTTCTGCTGCTTTAAGAGAATCAAAAGGTACCAGCTCTTCACCCATGGGACCCATGACATCGCTTCCGACAACAAAAAAGGCTGCTCTGCCGTTTAGCCAGGTGAGCGTGTAATAATCTTTCACCCAAAGCACAGCTGTGGACATGTTGCCTTTACCTCCATACGCTTGAGGATTGAAATAGTAGGCCATCATATCTTTGACTCCGTCAAACATCGCCGGTTTTTCGCCTTCGGCATGAATTTGCGTGATCCAGGGGTTATATTTTGCTACCATCATACCGCAAACGGCGCAGCGCTCATGCGGGTCAACCGGGTCAATGGGTTCGGCCAATAGTTCGCTGAAGATGACAGTTAAAAAGCAGCACAAAATCATAACAAACAACCGACGCTTCATAAATCACCTCCGGATAAAACCTTCATTTTGCGAGAAACTCACCAACGAGCTCCTCCAATTCAGCTTCGCCAACCCCGCCGAGTATTGCCGTAATAATTTTCTGATCCGGGCTGATGAAAATAGTTTGAGGAACCATTTTCACTTGATAACTTTCGGTCAGTTTGCCATCTCTATCAAAGGCTACCGGAAAGATGATATCCAGATCTTTGATAAAGGCATCTATGCGCTCAAGCGTTTCATTTCCCGTTGCCACATAGAGAACCTTCAGACCCCGCTGACGGTAAGCGTCAAAATAGCGATTAAAAATAGGGGTGTCTGCTCGGCAGTACTTGCATTCAGTGTCCCAAAATCTTAATATAACTGGAAATCCGCGCCATTTATCAGATGAGATCAGCATGCCATCTAAATCGCTAACCTGGTAGTCAGGTGCTCGATCGCCAATTTTTAAACGGTATGGTTCATCGTTGCCGCATCCGACCAGCGCACCAGAGAATATCAAGGTGATAAACAGCAGCAGGATTTGCTTGACGAGTCTCAAATATTTTTTAGCGGACACAACCCGTTGTATCGATATAGCATTGAAATAAAACATGAAAGTCATTAATCCTAGAGAGCACAAAAACAGTGCTTATTAGGTTTATTCTGCAGGCTCACGGAGCACCCAACACAGAAAAGCAAATATGCATCAAAACAGCAATAGTTTTCATCAATTGCCAGTATACCGAAACTGATTGCCCTTCTGACCACTTGATGCTACAATGTGATAGAAATGCATGAGTCCATCTGGCCAATGCATGCCTATCCTCCTGGAGCCGAACCGATGGATAAAATCGAATTTTCAACAATACGGAAAAAGCTCAACAAGACTCAAAAGGAGATTGCTGAACTGCTTGGCATTTCTTTGAAAGCAGTAAGCAGCTATGAACAGGGCTGGCGCGTCATACCCGGACATGTTGAACGACAAATTCTCTTCCTCCTTTCACGAAAGGTTATCACTAAGAAGCAAAACTGCTGGGATGTCCTTCAGTGTCCAACTGAAAAAAGAGTGAAATGTCCGGCGTGGGAATTTAAATCTGGTGATCTCTGCTGGTTCATAAATGGGACAATCTGCCACCAGCATGCGCAAAAAAGCTGGCAGGATAAGATAGCCATCTGCCGCACATGTCCAGTAATGCAGGATCTGTTGAACCCTTGAGTTCAGATAAACAGTTTATCCGCTTCGATCTTCCGGTCGATTGATATTGCGCCATGCGTAATAAAGGTTCGCTGGTATCTCTGGCTCGTAAACACCAGCTATACGCTTTACTTGAGTAATCCTCCTCTCGCCTGATGACAACAGTTTCTGGATATGAGATGAGCAGCGAAAATCATACCAGGCAAATAACGGCTCACTCCTGCCACTTTCGGGATTCTTTGGAATAATAGCGATCCGCCCAGGTTTTCGTTGCTTGAGCAGCCAATTAATCGCCTCAGTGCTGATACCCGGCATGTCGCAGGCAAGCAGCAGCCAAGAGACAGTAGGACTGTAACGCATCGCCGAAGCGATACCGCTCAGTGGCCCTGCAACTCCCGGAATATCTGCTATTCTCTTATAGCTGGTAAGCGTTTGCGGAATATCACCAGCACCTGAGATGACAACTGAGTCAACCTCGGGCTCAATTACGCTTATCGAGCGTTGCAGCCATGTTTTTCCATCATCTGCAGCAAGCAGATGTTTTGGGCTCCCCATGCGCGAACTCTCGCCGCCAATCAGGATGCAGCCCCAGACAGGCACCTTATGTAAACACGACATGAGCCAGGCAACAATTCGCTCTGTGCAGGCCTGGACCTTGTCTTCGCTGTGGCACTCGAAACGAAGCTGCGAGCAGCTGGTGCGGGATTGTTTTGGGTCGATAGCAGCAAATTCTAGTGTCCCGCCTGCTTGCTTGAAAAACCCGTCGATGATCAGCAAATCGCTTTGAAGCGCAAGATCAAACACCTCATCAACAAAGCCGGAGCGTTTCTGGCTGCCTCGCTGACATTTTATCACGCGGGTGCTTATAGCGGCGACACGAAGCTGGTGGATCACTAGCTGCAGCAGTTGACCTCCCCCGGGGTTATCATGCTGAGGGACACACAATACTGGGATGTAAGCGTGATTCATGAGCTCTGCTTTTCAGCACTCCTGGCAAAAGGTGTTTATCGGCAGATTGGGCAGCACCTTTTGAGCTCGTCCTTTGTTGAGAAAGGTATCTATTGCCGCCCTTCCCTCAGCGCCCAGATCAATTGAAAAATCATTTACGTACAAATCGATATGATTTTGGATCACCTCGTCCTCTGTCTCCTGGGCATGCATTCGGATATACTCCATACACGCCTCCGGATTGGCATAGGCAGTATCAAGGCTTGTCCGAATGTGATATTCAATCTCCTTTATGCGCGCGGCTCCGAGGCTTCTTCTCGCCGCAATACAGCCCAACGGGATGGGGAGACCTGAAATATCTTCCCACCACTGCCCGAGATCCTGTAGACAAACCAAGTCATATCGCTGGTAGGTGAACCGGCTCTCGTGAATAATCACTCCAGCATCGACCTCACCACGCTGAACCGATTCCATAATATGCTCAAAGCTCATCTCTACCTGCTGCTTACAGTCTGGCAGAAACATTTTGAAAAGCAATGCAGCGGTGGTATATTTCCCAGGAATCGCGATAGTGCGGCCCGGGAGTTGCTCAATTGAAAGATGACTGGAGGCAACCAGCAACGGCCCACACCCCCGCCCGAGAGCGCTGCCCGCTTGCAGGACACAATATTCATCGAGTACGTGGCCAAGCGCATGAAATGACAGCTTCGTCACATCAAGCCGGTGTTCAAAGGCCCATCGATTGAGGGTTTCAACATCTTCGAGATGTGGTTTTGTAAAAAGTGGAGCTGACGCCTGATCTCTCGCACTGACCAGGGCGTTGAAAATAAACGTATCGTTGGGACAAGGCGAAAAACCAAGGGAAAGAGGCTTCATAGGCTCTCCTGGAGTCCTTGAATGATGAGTGAGGCTGCGCAAGCCGATTTATGGGAGGCCTCGGTTAATTTCCAGGAACTTGTCGGGCGGTCTTCAACTAGGTTAGAGACCACCCGTATCTCAATCATAGGCACCGAAAATTCCCTGCAGACACGAGCAACTGCGGCTCCTTCCATGTTTTCGCAGAGGGCCCTATAACGGGATCGCAGTTGATTACCTCGTGCGGCCGTACCGCTTGCTGCATTCACCGTGACAAAGGTGCCTGCCGCATAGGCAAGCTCATGAGCGGCAAGGATCTGTTGTGCCCGGTCAAAGAGTACTTTATCCAGCTCAAATTCGATTACACCGCTCATGGTTGTGTTGGCAAAGGGCTCGATTCGGTCACCAATGCAGACGCCGTAATCACCGAATACTTCTTTATCCGCCAGACACGTATCGAGCACACCTGCTCCGATTTCCTCCCCATCTGAAAGATAGGCGCCGGCTGTGCCAAAGTTGACAACACCTGCAAGCATCGTATGGTATTTTTCCAGAGTTCTCGTCATTGATATGGCAGCTTCAACAGGGCCGACACCGGAAATGCAGCTGAGCAATCCGCCTGCCTCTGGAGGGCACATAGACAGATATGGAGCCATCTCGATTTCAGTTGCTGCGACAGCAAGGAGCATGGTAAACATCCTGACTTTTGAATGAAAGCGTTAGTAGCCCTTCTCGATTGAGGTTGTGAAACAATTATACACCCGCGAGAACAGTCTTTTTCTACTGGACCATACACCACTATGCAAGATGATTTAACACTTCAGGCCTATTCCTACGAGCTGCCGGAAGAGAATATCGCGCAATTTCCAACTGATAAGCGTGATCACTCTCGACTGATGGTAGTCAATCGAACTTCGGCTCATATCGACCATGTACAATTTTCTCAAATCCGCCGATATATCAAGCCTGCTGATATGCTTGTTGTCAACGATACGAAAGTATTCCCCGCCCGCTTGACCGGCACAAAGAAGAGTGGCGGCAAAGTGGAGGTTTTTCTGCTTCACTACCCCGTTGAGCTGCAATCAGATAGCAGTCTCAATGCTGCTTGCTCCTATACAGCAGAAGCCCTGATTAGGAGTTCACGCAGGCCACAGCCCGGTTCTGAAATCATCATCAGTTCATTCTGCAGTTGTTTTGTGGTCGAAGACAGGGGACGTGGAACGTGGCTGATTACCTTATCGCTCTTGGGCGGCTCGAGTCTTGATCAATTATTCTTTGATCACGGTGCAGTGCCGCTTCCTCCATATATCAAGCGTGCCCATGGGTCAACGCCCGAAGACAAAAGCCGCTACCAAACTGTCTACGCCGATCAGCCAGGTGCTGTTGCTGCTCCAACAGCTGGTTTGCACTTTACGGAGAAACTGCTGCGTCAGCTCAGAGAGGATGGAGTTACCATCGGTCCAATAACCCTGCATGTTGGTTACGGCACCTTTGCACCGGTCCAGGCAGAAAACATTGCAGAGCACGTCATTCATCAAGAGTACATCGATATCCCGCAACAAACCTCCGAACAGATCAGTGCAATCAAGAAAAACGGCGGCAGGATTTGGGCCGTTGGTACAACAACGGTCAGAGCACTCGAATATGCAGCTCTGCAGAACAACCAGCTGTGTCGATTTTCAGGGTGGTGCGATCTCTACATTACTCCGGGATATCGCTTCAAAATAGTAGATAACCTGATAACCAACTTCCACCTGCCGCGGTCATCCCTGTTATTTCTCGTCGCTGCACTCTGTGGCCGGGAAAAACTTCTGGATTGTTATCTTGAAGCAATAAAACAGGGCTATCGTTTTTACTCCTATGGAGATGCGATGGCAATTACCTCATAACCCGATTGGTTCGTGACAACCGGGTCGTGAGCCATAAAAGGGAACGTCTTGGATAAAAAAGTTGGTAAAACGACCAGTGATTGACGGTTTATTTATCAGCTGCTGCCGCGGGACAACCAGAACATGCCGTTGAGGGAGCAGGACAAG
>JABDPQ010000081.1 GCA_013042695.1 Desulfobacterales bacterium
CGAGAGACTCCCGTTTTGATCGATCTCAAACCATCGGGAAAATATTATATGGATGACTTGCACAAAGCGGGCGGTTTGGCCCCTGTCTTTCGTGAGCTCAAGGCCCTGCTTAATCTGGAGTGTATGACCGTCACCGGTCGCACGCTAGGGCAAGAGATCGAAGATCTGCCGGAACCTTTTCAGCAGAATGTTGTTCGGCCTTTTAACAACCCTATTCATCTCGGTGGTTCGATTGCGGTTCTTGGCGGCAACCTTGCCGGTGACGGCGCCATCATCAAGCAATCGGCCAGTACTGAAGAACTGCTGGTTCACACGGGTCGGGCTGTCGTCTTTGAGTCGATAAAGGACCTTGCCACCCGCATTGATGATCCCGACTTCGATATCACACCCGATGATGTGCTCGTCATGCGTAATGGTGGTCCCCGAGGAGCTCCGGGAATGCCGGAGGCCGGTTATATCCCGATTCCACGCAAGCTGGCGCAGCAGGGGGTAAAAGATATGGTACGTATCTCAGATGCCCGTATGAGCGGCACCGCTTTTGGTACCATAATTTTACATGCAAGTCCTGAGGCGGCGGTTGGGGGGCCTCTAGCGCTGATTCGGAACGGCGATATGATTAGTTTGAATGTACCTGAACGAAAGCTTACCCTTGCGGTTGCTGACGATGAGTTGGAACTCCGCCGGGCTGTACTCAGGCCTGCTCCTGACACCGAGCAGATGCGGGGTTATTTACGACTATTCCACGACCATGTGATGCAAGCCGGCTCTGGCTGCGACTTTGATTTCTTAACCTCTGGTAAGCCGAAAAAAAAGACACCCTGAGTACTGAATTTCTTAACTCTTTTTTTGAGATTTCCGGTGGATTGCGTTAGCAGTAGAGTCAATCTGCCGCTGCTCAGTATTGTCTTTACTTTGCAGTAATTCCCAGTTTTTTCCACAAACGTGAGAGCCGCTCGGCATGTTCCTGATTAATGGAACGCGGTACCATCTCTCCTCTCAACAGAGCCTCGATCTGCTCTACAGCACTCCAGGCCTGTGTTTCAGCATTTTGCACGGTAAGTCCGCCCAGATGAGGCGTTGCGACAACTCCCGGAAGCTTTGCCAAACGAGGTGAAGGCCGCTGATCGACGGCACGGCCGACGTCCATGGCGACTTTGGCTATGCGTTTTTCCTGCAAAGCTGCTGCCAATGCTGACTCGTCAACCAGGTTGCCGCGGGAGACGTTGATAAAATAAACATCCGGTTTCATCAGAGAAAAGGCTCTGGCGTCAATCAGGTTTTCGGTCTCTTCAGTCGCTGCAGCAAGGGGCAGAACGAAATCGGCCTGGCTCAGCACGGTCTCAAAATCGACCTGTTCGATTTTCTCATGGTCAGCCGTTACATAGGGGTCATTGACGAGTACCCTCATTCCCAGTGCAACCAGTTTTTCAGCAAGATAACTGCCTACGGCGCCGTAGCCGATAATTCCTGCTGTACTGCCGTTTAACTGCCGGCCCATGTTGGAAGGAGGAATATCACCGGAGTTAAAAACAATTGTTGAAGAAGTTACATCGCGGGCCAGATCAAGCATTAAAGCCAAAGCCATTTCTGCGGTAGCTGGGATAAAGGCTGGCACAGAGTTGGCGACGAGAATGCCGTTGGCTGAGGCTGCGGCAACATCGATGTCGCTGATATCTACCTGAGGGCGAAGAAAGACGGCAAGATCCGGTAGGTTTTCAAAGATCGCCGCCTTGCCGTGAGTAGCTCGGTGGCAGATGAGAACCTGGCAGCCTTGGGCTGTTTCAATCACTTCATCGGTATCGAGATTACGATCTTTGGGGTTTAAAACCACGTTGCATTGTTCTTTGAGAGCGCTGTAAGCTTTTTTAAAGTAAACCTCCAGGTCCTCCGGGTTGTGGGAGAGAAATATTTTCAGCATCTTGTTCCTTTTTATTGCTGTTTAATCTATGGGAGATGGCGGGGTAACGCCCAATTTGCCAGCCCAGTTAGATAAAGATTCCATAATTCCGGGAAAGAGCTGAACGCCATTTGTCAGTGACTGTCGGCGGCGGGCAAGACCGGCTTCCCCGGGGACTCGCACCGGAGCATCCTGGCTCACCGGTTTACTCTGTCGGCAGGCGTCGGCAAGCCAGCTGAATTCACGTTTGAATGCATCTGCCCCACAAAAACCTTCGGTGTCCTGAACCTGGACAAATACTGAAGCGCCCCACTCATCAGTGCCATCAGCCCTTCCATGACCTCCAAGACCGGAGGTAAGCGCTTCAACCAAAAGACCAAGAGCAAAACCCTTGTGACCACTGTCGATGCCGCCCAAAGGCAAGATGCTGCCCGGTGGATCATCGAAGATTAATCCGGGGTCGTCACTGGCCATTCCTTTGTGGTCTTTGACCCACGGGTGAGGCAATTTCTTGCCGGCCTTTTTGGAGCGCATGCACAAACCATTGGTTGTGGTTGACATGGAGATGTCTAGAATGACAGGATCACCGTCCGTCGGGATGCCGGCGGCGATCGGGTTGGGTGAATAAACCGGAGTTATACCGCCATGCGGCGCGACAGTACTATTGGCGGGATCGGAGCAGATCAACATTCCCAGGAGATTTTGTTCAGTAACCGGGAGCATATAGGCGGCAAGACAGCCAATATGGGAGCAGCGCCTGATGACAATCGTACCTGTGCCGAACTTGCGGGCCATGGCCGTGGCGGTTTTGAAGGCCTGATCGACCAGCCATGGGCCGACGAGATATTTGCCATCCCAAAGCTCAGTGACAGGTCGGGCTGAGAGTATTTCTGGCTCGCCTTCAAGTCTCATCGCTTCACTTTCAATGCTCTTCAAATAAGGCCCAAGAAGCTGCAGACCATCGGTCGTAT
>JABDPQ010000083.1 GCA_013042695.1 Desulfobacterales bacterium
GTTGTCACACGTGCCCATCGACGGGCATAATCAAGGGCAAGGAGCATATTGCCATGGTCAGCCTTTCCGGTCCAGGCAATATCGTAGGCAGTTCCATGATCAACTGAAGTTCGGCGAATCGGCAACCCGAGGGAGACGTTTACAGTCGTATCAAAGGCCAGCAGTTTTGCCGGTGCATGTCCCTGATCATGGTATTGGGAAACGACCAGATCAAACTCGTCCTTAACTGCCCGGTAAAATACCGTATCCCCGGGAATGGGACCTTTAACCCAAATCCCTTCATCACGTGCGGTATCAACGGCTGGCATGATCTGCTCGATATCCTCTCTGCCAAATATCCCTCCCTCCCCGCAATGGGGGTTTAGTCCGGCAACAGCAATGCGAGGCTGCTTGACTCCCATCTGTTTGAGGTGGGTATCTCCGGCACGAATTGTCGCCAATACTCTCTGATGAGTTATGCGTTTGGTAGCCTCACGCATAGATACATGCGTCGTTACGTGAACTGTTGAAAGCTTTTCGGAAGTAAGCAGCATGAATGATTGTTCCGCACCGGTCAGATGCGCCAGAAGCCCGGTATGACCATCGAAATAATGTCCGGCTTTATGGAGCGCTTCTTTATTAAGCGGGGCGGTGACAATTGCATCGATTGATCTGTCACGGCAAAGCTCAACGGCACGTTCTATACATTGATAGGCAACCTCACCACCGTCAGCAGAGACCTTTCCAGGCAGAATGTCATCACTGTTTCCTGAGACAATTTCCACTACCGGTATCATTCCGGCTGCTATCGAGTCAAAAGCTCTACCAAACTGCAAATCCGTATCGAGCAATTTATTTGCCCGCGCTAAAAACAGAGGATCTCCAATAACCAGTATCTTTGATCGATGAGCATAATCCAATCTTGCCAGGGCCTTGCAAATAACCTCAGGCCCAACACCTGATGGGTCCCCCATGGTGATCCCAACAGTTCCGTCTTGACTCATAGTCTCACCTCATCAGGTGCTTTAGCGATAGATAAGCGTCGGCAGCCACATGGAAAAGGACGGTACAAAGGTGATCAAGGCAAGTACCACAACCAACGGAAAGAGAAATGGCAGCGTTGCTGCAGAGCAGCGTTCGAAATTGATTCCGGCAACTCGGGAGAGAACATACAGCACCATACCCACAGGTGGTGTCAGGAGCCCAATCATCAAATTTAAAACCATAATGACACCAAAATGAACAGGGTCAACACCGACACCTACAGCAATTGGCAACAACACGGGAACAAGGATGGTGATTGCCGCAACAGTCTCCATGAAACAGCCAACCACGAAGAGAACCATATTAAGCATCACGAGAATCAAAATAGGGCTCTCGGTCATACCCATTAAGAGCGAGGCAAAGTGTTCGGTGACGCGGTTACTGGTAAGTATCCAGGCAAAAATTGAGGCAGCCGCTACAATGAACAGGATGATCGCCGAAGTCTCGATAGTATCCATGCTAACATGAAGCAGGCGCTTCCAGGACAAGGTGCGATAAACGATTACACCAAGGATTAAGGCATAGACACACGCAGAAATTGCCGCCTCTGTCGGGGTAAAAGCACCGGTAAGGATTCCGCCGACGATAATCACCGGAGTCAACAGCGACAGGAAAGCACGCTTGAAAGTGGTGGCGAGCAGCCGGATGCTGAAGCGCTTATCTCGGGGATAGTTGCGTTTCTTGGCATACCAGGCCACCATCAGCATCAACGCCACAGCCATGAGCAGACCGGGTATAAAACCTGCTGAAAACAACTGCCCTACTGAAGCGGAGGCCATAACGCCATAGACAACCATTGGTAGACTGGGAGGGATTATAGGACCGATAGTAGAAGATGCAGCAGTAACTGCAACCGCAAAGTCGATGTCATAGCCTGCGTCCCGCATCGCCTTGATCTCAATAGTACCAAGACCACCGGCGTCGGCTACTGCTGCACCAGACATGCCGGCAAATAATACCGAGGCGATAATATTGACATGCCCGAGCCCGCCTCGCAGCCAGCCGATACAGGCAGTGGCAAAAGCAAAGATGCGGTTGGTAATTCCAGCGGAATTCATCAGGTTGCCGGCCAAAATAAAAAATGGAATCGCCAGAAGCGGAAAGCTGTCGACTCCATTGACCATCCGATGAATAACCACAAAATCAGGCACAGACCCGGAGATCAGGACGTAGAGCATTGAACTTCCTGCAAGAGCGATCCCGACGGGAACGCCAATAATCAAAAGGATGAACAAGACCACCAGCATGAGCGTAATCAGCATAGCACGTGTACTCCAAAAACGGTTTACTCGGGAATTGACATCAGCGGTAGCCCCACATCAATCAGTTGAGAGCCTTGAGGTCGGGGGTATGATTAAGTGAGCTGTAACCCTGACGCCAGTGGCGTATAAATACTTGCATAGCTCGAAATGTCATCAGAACAAAGCCGGCAAATACAAGCCAGTAAATAACGCTCATCGGGACATTGACGGCAGTCATGTACTGGGACTTCATAATCTTGATAATCTTGAATGATATCCAGGACGCATAAGAAAAGAAGACAATTCGAATAAGGTCGACAAGAGTCGATAGAACACGCGCCAATGGACGGTTGATAAAGCGGTAGAAGAATTCCACGTGGATATGGGTATTCTTGCGAACTGCTATCGGCGCCCCGGCAAAGGCAACCGCGATCAGGAAGTAGCGCGCGATCTCTTCCGTCCAGGCGATGGAGTCATTCAGCACATAACGACTGAAAAACTGGGCGAAAACAACGACACCCAAAACCCAGAAAATAATCAAAGATACGAAGTCTTCGATTCTGTAGTCAGAAAGATTGACTTCAACATCTTCAATGAAAGCAGCCTCCTTCTCTTCAATTTTCTCATCAGGCATTGTCGGTTGTTCAATCATTCTCGCCCTCTTCTCTCACAATAGATTGATCAAATTGATGCTACTTGATAGCCTGGAGGCGATCGTATATTTCCTTCGACCAGGTTGCATCCGGACCATTGTGAAGTTTCATCGTAGCTTCACGAAACGGTGCAATATCAACACGATTTACCGTTACTCCCTGGGCCTCAAACCAGCTTGCCAGGGAATTCTCAGAATCAACGATATCCTGGCTGACCCTTTCGGCAGAGGCCTGCAGTTCTTCGATAAAAATAGCTCGATCTGCATCTGAAAGCTTGTTCCAGAGCGGGCCACCGATTATGGTCAGAAGGCTGTCGGAAATATGACCGGTAAGGTTTATGAACTTCTGTACTTCATAGAACTTCTTCGCTTGGATGGTGGGCAGTGGATTTTCCTGGGCATCGACAACTCCCTGCTGCAGCGCCAGATATACCTCGGCAAAAGCCAGCGGCGTCGGGTTGGCCTCGCAGGCTTCCGGGAACATCATGTAGAGCGGCGCATTAGGCACCCGGATCTTGAGATTCTTCATATCGGCGCAGGTATTAAGCGGCTTATTGGAGGTGGCATGTCGCTGACCATAGTAGTTATGAGCCACAATATGGTTGCCTGTAGCCTTGGTATAGCCCGCTCCCAGCTCTTCAAACAAGTCACTTTTGGTGTACTTGCGCCAATGGTCCAGATCACGGAACATATAAGGTGCGCCG
>JABDPQ010000088.1 GCA_013042695.1 Desulfobacterales bacterium
TCCTTACATCGCGCTGATCGTTTCGGGAGGAACCACCGCTCTTTATTACGCCAGAAGTTATCATGATTTCTCTCTTCTTGGTCGCACCCGAGATGATGCTGCTGGAGAGGCTTTTGATAAGGTGGCGCGTCTTCTTGACCTTGGCTATCCTGGTGGTCCTCTTGTCTCAAGCCGAGCAGAAAAGGGAAACAGCTCTTATCTGAGCTTGCCGCGAGCCTGGCTCAATGAAAATTCCCTCGACTTTAGCTTTAGTGGATTAAAAACATCTGTATTGAACTATTGTAATAATTGCAAAGCATCACAGCGTGACATAGCGGTTGAAGACCTTTGTGCTGCATTTGAACAAGCTGTTGTAGAAGTTCTTGTTGAAAAAACGATTCTTGCCGCTCGTTCAACTGATATTGATAACGTCGTTATCGGTGGTGGTGTATCGGCAAATAAAAGATTACGCTTTCTGATGAGTCAACGATGTTTCGAAGAAGGCAAAAAGCTTTATGTGCCGGCCCCAACAAATTGTACGGATAATGCAGCTATGATTGCTTTTTCAGGCCTTAAACAGTTCGAAAGAGGAATTCAGGGAAGCTTGATTGAAGATGTTTTTTCTCGCTCCAACTTAGGTCAGTGATGCGATGAATATTTCCAGGACGGGAAAATATTACCTGCTTAAGTTACTCAGACTCGGAGGGAGCCCTCACGCTATTGCACTCGGTGCCTCTATAGGCGTCTTTATAGGAATAACGCCGACTGTCCCTTTGCATACTATTGCGATTCTTGTTCTGACATTGATGACGCGATCGTCTTTTGTCGCGGGAATTATCACCAGCTGGCTCGTATGCAACCCGCTTACCTATATACCGCAATATTATCTTTCTCTAGTTATTGGAAATCTAGTGACGCCATATCATTTAAATTGGTCAAGGATAAAAGATGTTCTCGACATGGTACTCGCCGATATAGCATTTGCTGAACGGATGCGACACCTTGCGGCCCTTGGGTATGAGGCGATTATCGTAATGCTGGCAGGTGGTACGCTGCTGGCGCTGCCATTTGCACTTCTGAGTTACTATGCATGTTACTATACCATTGTTACATTCAGGAAAAAACGAAGAGAAAAGCAAGTGCTCAAGTAGCCGTTATACTCTGTTTTTAGACCGGTAATACATGTGAAGAAAAATGCTTCAACGAAAAGCACGCTTAACAGACATGGCTTGGCACCATCAAAAAAGCGGGGACAGAATTTTTTGGTTAACCCGAGAACTGCTGAAGCCATCGTTGAGCTGGCAGATCTTTCGCCACAAGATAAAGTCATAGAGGTTGGTGTAGGGCTCGGTGCCCTGACGCTGCCGTTGGCTCATAAGGTACACCAGGTTATTGGAGTGGAGCTTGATAAGGGAATCATACGTTATCATCAAAGAGAACAGATTCTACCTGAAAATGTTCTGTTAACTCATGGCGATATTCTTAAAGCAGATTTTTCTCGTTTCGCCAAGCAGATTGGGGCTGAATTAAAAATCATTGCCAATCTCCCCTATTCCATATCAAATCAATTCATTTTCAAAATTATTGAAAATAAGAGCTATATAACGCAGGTTGTCGTCATGCTCCAAAAGGAAGTTGCAGACCGTCTCGCCGCTCGTCCCGACTGTAAAGAGTATGGTATTCCCACAATACTCCTTGGCAGCTGTGCTCAGATGGTCAAGCTAATGACCCTAAAGCCTGCTGAATTTTATCCCCGCCCTAAAATAGATTCGGTTGTTTTGCAGATCTCTTTTGATAAAGAACAAGACGATACCTATAGATATTCTCATTTTCAAAAAATAGTCAGAACAGCTTTCAGCAACCGACGAAAAACGCTCTGTAATAACCTCGCTTCGCCGGTAATTTTTTCTAAACAAGCATCGGCAACGAGAGTTGATCTCAAAAAACAGGCTACCGCACTCATTGTTGACGCTGGATTACATCCCGGAATGCGAGCAGAAGCCCTCTCGATAGAGGATTTTCAAAAGCTCACCAGGGCCTTTGAGCATCTCACCTGTTCCTGATGAAGAATTTTGTTTATCACAACCCGGTCAAGGTTCTTTTTGGTAAAAACACCATTAATCAGCTGGGCAGCGAAATTGATCAGTTGGGAGGGCCTGCGCTTCTCGTGTATGGCAGAAAAAAGATTTTCGATAATGGTGTCTATCAACAGGTCATTTCATCTCTTGATAATCATAACATCGCCTATATCGAACATTCCGGCGTACAACCAAATCCACTGCTTTCTCATGTCCACAAGGGTATTGAGAAAGCTCGCAAATACCAGTGCCGGGTAGTCGTCGGTATTGGTGGTGGTTCCGTTATCGATTCGGCAAAAGCTATTGCTTCAGGAGTGGAAACGAGACATGATATCTGGAAATATTTTACCGGAAAAAAAAGTGTCAAGCAAGTGCTGCCCATTGTCTGCGTGCCGACGCTAGCAGGTTCTGGCTCAGAAATGAACAGTGGTATGGTTCTCACCCATGATGATAAGAAGCAAAAATTCGGATTTGCCCATCGCGCCCTCTTTCCCCGTGTCTGTTTAGCAGATCCAACCGCGACACTTTCTTGTCCTCCTGGCCAGACTGCTTTTGGCGCAGTCGATACCCTTGTCCACTGTCTTGAGCCATATTTCAGCGCAGAAATATTACAAGCCCCTTTTCAATATCGGTTTCTCACCAATGTCAGCAGGACCAGCATGGAAACATGCCTCCAGTTACTCGCCACGCCAAGCGCCTATGACCACCGAGCAACCATGTTATGGACGTCTTCAATGGCTTTAAGCGGTATTTCTACTTCAGGGCTTGGCAAAATCAATTATCCAATACACCTTCTTGAACACGCGCTTTCGGCCTTATATGACATACCCCATGGTGCAGGTCTTGCTGCAGTGCTGCCAGGATGGCTCGCCTATCACCGCGAATCTCTTGCGGGCCGATTTGCTCGATTTGGTGAGCAGGTATTTGAAATCAAGAATGGAACAGTGCAGGATAAATCATCTCAAATGATTGACCGACTCTTGCATTTTCTCTATTCAATTGATTGTCCTCTTTCTCTTAAGGAACTTGGTATCAATGATAAACACCTGCCTGAAATTGCCACTCATTGCTGCAGCCAGGCGCGAATATGGCGCATGAAAGATTATAATTTACAAAACGTATCAGCGCTTCTTGACTCGTGTTATCTCCCATTGATCCAATAACTTTTTTCCATAAACTCTCGGTACGAATGTTTCTCTGTCAGTACTCATTGCAGATGAGGTGATGGCCAATTTTTTTAGTTCTTTTGGCAGCCATATTTCTTCACTGCCATGTTAGGTTTATCCTCCTTAAATCAGGAGATAATTGGCTCATATTTTTTTAATTTGCATTATAGTCATTGATCCTAAATTACTGTTATTATTGATAATAAAAAATATCAATTAATGGCAATTACTTAGCACACTTGCTATTTTTTCCGCTTGACTAATCATCGATCAATTATATATTTCGTCTAATCCATATCATAGGAGATATTGGATTTTTATTACCTCTGACGCTCTATAATGATATTGCCAAAACAGCTCGTCACGTGAACTGCATAGGCAGAGAAACTGATAAGAAACAGCGAAGGAGGGAGGAGAAGTAATGACTCTGTTGGAAGGCATTCTTTGGCTTACCTTAAACGTCTATCACGAAGCTCGTTCAGAACCGCAGATAGGGCAAGTAGCCGTTGCGCACGTGACACTTAACAGGGCCCTTGAAAAACAGTTACCCGTCAAGGATGTCGTCAAACAGCCCTACCAGTTCAGTTGGATCAAACAGAAAAAATCCTATATACCAAACGATATGGACGCCTTTTTAAAGTGTATGCGCTCAGTATATATCGCCCTGCAGTCTCAAGATTTTACCCACGGTGCAACCCATTATCATCTCGAAACCATTACGCCAGAATGGGTTTCAGACTATACATATATCAATCAGTACGGTTCACACAAATTTTATAAATAATCGAACCGCTCAGCTCTAATATTTTCTTGCCGTACAATTCCTGTTTCTCTGACACCCTATACTGAAACTGCTTTTTTTAGTGCATTCTCAATAGACTGCATTTTTTCTTCAGCCATCTTTATAGAGATAGGATAGATTAAGGTACGCTCAAGCAAGGCAGTAGATTGAGGCAGGCTCTGCGGATCAAAAACAACTCGTTTCTTATTCGCCGGATCAATAAAAGGCCAACCACCCTTTGTCAGCGACAGACCACCCAACAGATGCTCCCACTGTGGAAAATAATGCCATGTATTTTCGGCAAAACAGATTGCTTCTGCACCATTTTCTTTTAAAACCTTATTCACCCTGATACGCTGTTCTCGATCCTGCAACATAAAAGCGAAAAAGGAGGCAGAATCACCTGAATCATCCATCTGAGTGCGAAAAGTGACTCCGGGGATGAGCCGTGCAGTTTCTTTTATACGCACCTTATGTGCCTGCTGGGCGTTTACCATTGAATCTAATTTTGCCAACTGAGCGATGCCGATGGCACCCTGCAGTTCCATCATGCGATAGTTAAACCCAACAAAACGCCGTCCCTCCCCTCCTCGACCTCCTGGGTTGGCAATATGATCATGACCGTGATCATGATATTCAGACATATCCTGCCAAAGAGTCTGATCATCGGTTATAATCATACCACCTTCACCGGTTGTCAGAGTTTTTACTGAATCAAATGAAAATGTCCCACAGGTTCCAAAAGTTCCCAGATGTTTACCGTTGATACGACAACCTGCAGCCTGGGCGGCATCTTCCAGAACAGGAATACCTGCTCGCGCACCGATTTTGGCAATGTCATCAATTCGTGCAGCAGATCCGAGCATATGAACCGGAATGATGCAGCGAGTTTTAGGGGAGATCTTTTTCTTAAGATCTTCGGGATCCATATTGAGCGTTGAATCTACTTCCGTGAACACGGGCAGTGCACCAACTTCAAAAATCGCTTCCCAAGTAGCAACAAAGGTAAAGCCTTGAGTAATCACCTCATCGCCAGGACCAATGCCGAGTGCTTTGAGTGCCACTTTTAATGCTGCACTGCCAGACGACACAGCCTGGGCGTAGCCGGATCCGGTATAGGCGGCAAATTTTTCCTCAAACTCCTTTACCTTATAGATGCCCTGGCGCTGATCCCCAAACTCATATCGAAAAAGGACACCAGTATCAAGAACATCGAGTACCTGTTTTTTTTCTTCGTCCCCAAATAGTTCAAAACCGGGCATTTTTCTTCACCTCGTGAAAGTTGAGTTATAAATTTACTGCAGAGCTGCCGATCAGCCTTGTTTTAGTGTATAGCACGATATCTGATACACCTCTGGCGCTCAGGCATCGATTTTTTTCTGCGGGACAACAACGGAAGCGGTTAAACCGGTTCATCATAAAGCGCCACATTATCAATGAGTCTAATGCGATCATTAATTCTGATTGCTCCCACGGCACGACTGAGCTGTGATATGACTGCACATGGCTTCAACGTATCACTATCGATGATAGCTATATAATCAATACTGCATTCAGCATGTTGAATAATGATATTCTTGGCCATTTTAATAAGCTCCGCAACCACTTTTTGCCCCTTTGATTTTTGTACCTCCCGCCGGATAGAGTCCAAAGCTGTATACAGTGAGTGTGCCACTTCTCTTTCATAATCTGTGAGGTAAGCATTTCTAGAGCTCATTGCAAGGCCGCTTTTTTCTCGCACAATGGGGTGTCCAATGATTGTCGTCGAATAATGAAGATCTGCTGTCATCTGTTTGATTATTACCAATTGCTGAAAATCTTTTTCCCCAAAGACGGCATAATCAGGTTGAACAATGTTGAATAATTTTGCAACTATCGTAGTTACTCCAGAGAAATGTACCGGTCTGTCAATCCCGCAGAGCCGTGCACTCAACTCCCGAACCGAGACCTCTGTCATATGATTGTCATGGTACATTTCAGGGACCGTGGGACAGAAAAGTAAATCCACTCCTGCAGCAGCAGCTTTTTTGCTGTCTCCGTCAAAATCACGAGGATACTTGTCAAGATCTTCTTCTGGACCAAACTGTGCAGGATTTACGAAAAGACTGACAATCACCTTGTTACTGAGTTGACGAGCTTTCGCCATCAAGGCTATATGGCCGTCATGAAAGTATCCCATGGTAGGAACGAGAGTGAGGGAATAATTTTTCCGCCGCCAATCTTGAAGAATCTTCTTTGCAGATTTTATATCATTTGCACGGATCACAATGATGCTTTAATACGGGCTATTTTTTCTTCCACCAAAACTTTCTCAAGTTGCGAGCCACCATCTCCCAGAGTACCGAGGAATTCCTCATAAACCTGCAGCGACAGCTGTTTTTCACCCTGTATCTCATAAATTCTAGCAAGACCGGAGTAACCAAGATTTTTAAATCCTGTCTGCGTCTTTAAAAACTCATATTCTGTGCGCGCTTGCTGATATTGCTTGAGGATCTCGCTCGTCTGGGCAATACCCAAAGCTAAAAGAGGTTGTAATGGGGATGATTTACCCGCCTCTGCACGTATGTCCTGATAATATTGACGAGCATTTTCAACATCGTTCTCCTTTACCATTTCGTGCGCAGATGAAATTTTAGCCCACAGAGCAGATGAGGTTCCGGAGAATTCACTTTCAACTTTTAAAAGAGACTCTATACGTGCCTGGCCTTCCTGCTCCATAGCCACAGAGAGAGCATTGGCCCCATTCTGAATTTTTTCCTTTCGATATGACCCATACAGGGAAAAGGCAACCACCGCAATGAGGATGACGGCTATAGATACTTGAACAAGTAACTTGTTCTCTCGAACAAATTTGACAACGGACGGCGGCAAATTCAGTTGTTCAAGCACACCACCGAGATCATTTTTTTCACTCTCGTCTATGTGACGTTTATCAAAGACGTTACCTTCAGCCATCATACTCCTCCGAAGTTGTTCGCATTATTTTTTAGTTTTTATAAACTAAAAACGACATATATATAGTATATATACGTCTATGTGTCTATCTGTTTAAAACCATTATTTTACCTGATTATCATGAAACAGATTTCATATCCTGGCGTCTACTAATACAGCTGAGTAATCTTGGTCATCAGTTTATTAACTAACTCGATCATTTTGTCACCCTAACTATGCTGGTAGCTAATAACATTAAAACGGTAACTGAAGTAACACGTGAGATCACGCAGCTGCTTGAAAACAAGTTCAATTTCGTTCGTATCATCGGTGAAATATCAAACCTGCGAATACCTGCTTCCGGGCACCATTATTTCAATCTTAAAGACCAAGATGCACAACTACGATCGGTGTTGTTTAAAAATCAGCAACGTTTCCTGACACAGCAGTTAAAAGATGGACTGGAAGTTGTATGTGATGGTCGAATCACCGTTTACAAGCCGCGAGGAGACTATCAACTTATTATTGACACCATAGACTTTAGAGGATCCGGACAGCTTCAAATAGCTTTTGAGAAACTCAAGCAAAAACTCAGATCAGAGGGACTTTTTGATCACGATAAAAAGAAAAAAATTCCACAATTCATTGAGAAAATACTTCTTATAACTTCATCTACCGGCGCTGCAGTTCACGATTTTTTAAGCATCTGCAGAAAGAGAAAAGCTCCTCTTTTGGTACAGATTCTTCCCGTTAGAGTACAGGGAGACACTGCTGCAAACGAAATATCCGGAGCCATAGAACTAGCCCAGAAAATCAGCCCGGAAGTAATTGTGCTCTGTCGCGGAGGCGGTTCAATAGAAGATCTTTGGTCATTCAACGAGGAAACAGTCGCTCGGGCCATTGGTAACTCAATGATTCCAGTTGTAACCGGTATCGGTCATGAAACAGATTTTACAATAGCTGATTTCTGTGCAGATATGAGAGCAGCAACGCCAACAGCTGCAGCTGAAATGTTGATTCCCAACGCAGAAACCCTGCTGAGCACGATCGAACAATCAATGGGCCGTATGCTCAATCTTTTAACTTGGCGTCTCGACGCCGCTACGCTCAGGATTCAAAATACGCGCCGTTTTCTGTCGCGGTTCGACTCCACTTTTAATCACCAATCCATTCGACTCGATGCTGCAGCCACTAAACTATATAAAAACATGGAATTATTTTTCCAACGAAAAGAACAGCTCCTGGACGATCTGCAAGCGTCGATCACCGATCGATCTCCGCTGCTGATATTTCAAGTCTACGAAAACCGACTCGCCGCTCTTCTTAGCAATATTAGCAGATCAACAAAGCGTCATTTCGAGATAAAAGAAGCTGCATTTAACAAAACGGCAGCCATCCTCGATTCTGTCAGTCCTCTAGCGACATTGGCACGAGGATATGCAATCGCCTCAATTGATAGCCAAGATAAAAAAATACAAA